>NZ_PFKO01000356.1:1775-2596 GCF_002784285.1 Candidatus Infernicultor aquiphilus | reverse complement strand
ATAAGCCATGCGGAGATGGCGGAACACTTTGAAGATAAAGTATACTCCGCTGGCTTTGTTACGCTTGATTGTGAAAGCCTTGATTGTTATGGGGAAAGTGGATCACTGAAACTTCATTCTGATCCATTTGATACAAAGTTACTCCGTATTACGGCTGAAATATAAAGGAGGATTTATGACACCAGAACAGGCTGTAGAAATAATTAAAGTCTTGCGCAGTATAGATATAATAAATTATATAATGATATGCGTAGCATTATTAATAGGTATTATAATAGGTAAAAATTGGGTTTAATAAGGAGAAATATGGATCTATTTGATAAGTATTTTTATTTAATTCTTATTATAGCATTAATCTTATTCGTTATATTTTGCCAGAAAGGTCATTAAATGACTTTTCTGAGAAAGGAAAAGTAAATGAAACAAACATTAATATGTAAGTGGTTCGACAGGGCTCTTGAACTAAAGGAAGGAGAAAGGCTGTACATCCCTTGCCTGAATAAGTCTGATCAGGCAAGTAAACGTGTCCTTATTTATAAACAAAGAGTAGCATATAGCTCAATTGACCCTGATATTGAGCTTCGAATCGGTATTTTAAAAGAAAAAATCGACGAGAAGCTTTATGTTGTCTTAGAAAAAAGAAACTTGTTAAATGAAGGGTTCGTGATTGAAGTGAATGGAAGTAGGAAAAATGTAATACTTAATACGCTTCAGTCAGAAAACAGTCTTTTAAGAAAAGTTTTATTAATGTATATGGATAAAATAGAATTAACTGAAATTATAGAAACATTGACAGATTACACTCCCGCTGAAATTAAGAA
>NZ_PFKO01000356.1:1461-1660 GCF_002784285.1 Candidatus Infernicultor aquiphilus | reverse complement strand
AGCGAAAACTTGACGGGGACAGGTGTAGGGCTGTTTATATGCCATGCACTCAAAAAGTTGTCTTACTATCAAGTGAAGGACATAAGATAAACTCTATTCCTCATATTCAACAGCAATTAAAGGTTGCTTTACAGGGCGATCGTATCGCCACAACATTTGATGGAGAACTTTATGTTCATGGACTTAAGCATAGTGAAAT
>NZ_PFKO01000356.1:0-1325 GCF_002784285.1 Candidatus Infernicultor aquiphilus | reverse complement strand
CATCTTACGTCATGTGTCCAATTTGTACCTTATGATGTTTGTAATAATATGGAAGAAGTTTATGCATGCCTTAAACTTTATTTAGAACTTGGTTATGAGGGACTCGTAGTTAAGAATCCGCGAAGTCTCTATGAGACAAAGCGGTCCACAAATTGGCTTAAATACAAGCCGATGAAATCAGACATTTATTCAATCATAGGATATAACCAAGAAGTAGATAAAGATGGCTTCGTAAAGAATAGTCTTGGAAGCATAATCTGCTCTACTCAGGAAGGGGAGGAATTTAGCGTAGGAAGTGGGTTTACTGCATTACAACGTAATAGTTATTGGGCAGATAAGAAGTATTTAATTGGAAGAAGTATTAAAGTTAAATATCAAGAATTATCTAAAGATCGGAAGGTCCCGAGGCATCCAGTAGTTCTGGAAATAATCTAACTAAAAGGAAGAATTATGTACCCAAGATTAGAGATTTAAATAAAAGATTATCAGAACTTAAATAATTAAAATAGGAGGATTATGCCATGGAAGAAAACATTAATCAAGAACTTATTGAGTCCACACTATCAACTATGACCGAGGATGAGAAAAAAGAAGCTTTAATGTTACTCGCAAAACTTGGATATAAAAGAAAAGCTCAGCGAAGAATAATTAAAGAACGTCGTTATTTGAAGCCATACTACCTTCGAATTAACCATATTTGTTCAACTTGCAAAACAACATGGACAGAAAACTTTATAATGAAGCAGAATAAGGGAGCTGATTATCTTCAAGCAATTAGGCTTAATGAAATTCCTTTAAATAAAAAAGTTAAAATTACTACAGTACATTCATTTACTTGTTTTAATTGCCCTCCGTTCCTTAACGGCTTGGAAAAAGCCACAGTTATTAAAATGTATCTCAGTGAAAGGAGAAATATTTATCGTGGATATTATTGAATCCTGGTTCGAACAAGCTAAAAAGTTAGATTCTGGAGAATCTCTTTTCCTTGAGTGCCACAGCAAAGCAGATGCTCGAAGTATGCTTAGAAAGTTTAAGCACATACGAAGCGAGTATGAAAAGATTAATCCAATACTCACTTCGACTATTGAACTTCATACAACATTTAAGGATAAAAAGTTTTGGCTTGTAATTACAAAACTTTCTGCTTCTCCACTCGTTGGATTTAAGAAAGATATGAATGGTAACTTAATTAAAATTACACTTGAAAATGACATAGACAGAGAGAGGAGAATAAAACTTATGATTGTTGACGGGATGAACTTAGAAGAAATTAAGCAAAATGTTCATGATCTTACTAATGAGGAAATTGAATTATATTTTAAAAA
>NZ_PFKO01000227.1:0-2421 GCF_002784285.1 Candidatus Infernicultor aquiphilus | reverse complement strand
CAGTAACAATTGCTTTAATAGGATGTCCAACAGTTATCGTTTTATAAACTTTCCCGCTCTGCTTATCTTTAAAATCTATTTTCTCAATATCCTCTCCATCATAAACTGGATCATCAGAACCTGCATACAATCCTGTCTTTTCCGCAATAGCCCTTAAACCATCAATACCAGTCTGCAATGCCATCTCCTCTTTTTGTGTTTTCCAATCCTTTCTATATACAGCATAGAATTGTCTTTTTACTGGATCCAATCCTGTTGATTTCGCATACATCATAACCCTGATCAAATCCTTCGCAGATCTTAATTTTCCTGTTTTATCTCGTCCCAAAACATCCTCAACAACAGATGCAATATAAAGCATCTTTGAGGGTTGTCCTGCCGGAACGAAAGCCTCCAACTCTTTCATTGTGTCATCACCATAATTCTTCTTCATAACATCACGAAGAGTCACAGCTTGACCGTCATTAATTACTTTTAAATCCTTTTTCTCTTCCATAGTCGCCTCCTTTTATATTTTATGTTGTTGTTTATCCATATAATTTCCTTAAAAATTTATTAAATTTAATAACCAATTTTTCAATCCCTATGGCTATCAACAGATTAATAACAGCCTTTCTAAACTCTAAACATTCTTCGGCTAAAGTTTTATTTTTCTTCATATTTTTCCTCTTAATTTATTAACTAATGCTTCTATTGTGCTTATTGCATAGTAACTTTTTGTCACTATCTTCCAATCTATTAATTATTTCCTCTGTGTTGAGGAACTCGCCTCCTATCTCGCACCGTAACAGATTAGCAAATCTGATAGTCGTATTACAAGTCAAATCGGTTCCCATTGCCTCAATCTGCTTCTGATTGTATGCCTTTACCTAATCCATTATTTTGCCGGAATGTCGATATAGTATTGATCATACTGCGCAAGGTTATAGTCCCAATCTCTCTGCACGCCCCAAACAAACAAAGAAATCAATAGAATACCTACCGCTATTCCCGCTAAAAAAATCACTAACTTTTTTGCAAACTTGCGGTACTTCCTAGCAAATATTGCCTCTTGTGTGTGGTAATCCAACATAGTCGCCTCCATTCCCCTAATTAATTATTTCTTTCTTTTATTATGATAATAATCGTTATTGTAACAACGCTGACATTTTCCCCTCGCCCATATTATCTTGTTACCACATTTGCATATCTCATTTTGTCTTTTAATATATTTCATTTCCTGTTCCTTATTTATATAACCATTTTACAAAACTTTTCAAAACTTGTCAACCCTTTTGTTCTATTGAGCCATTTTAAGCACGGTATTTATTACTTATCCACAGTTGCACAACTCTGCACAACAATTTTAAACAATAAAAAATCCACCCTCGGGGCCGGGCGGAGGCGACTAACTCCGTACAATAAAGGCCCATCGGAAAGATCCCGATCCTGAAGGCGGATTAACTTTTTAGATCCAAAATTTTTTTATGATCCACTCATATATACCAGTTGCCGAAACCGTAATAGATCCAATCACCGTTGCAATGATCAAAGCATTCTGCAATACAAGCTGTCCTGATATAAGAGTATATCCTATAACCAAGACGCACGCAATTGAAAATACCCATCTCTGCGGATTATTAACCGGCGCATACTCAACCCTTTTTAATACCTCTACTAACGTGGCCAGCATTGCGGCCAATCCTAAAATGATACCCATAAAACCCTTCTTTCTTACCTCTTTTTAAATATCCAGGCTTTTATTTCTTCGTACAATTTGACTAACCAATTTTTTACGACTTCGCTTTCTTCTATTGAAGGACATTTAGGACATTCGTAATTTTCTAATTGCTTTTTATAAGCATCTCTTTCGTCTTTGGCGGCTTTAACTTCTGCCTCCAAGACAGCTATCCTAGCATCTTTATTCCTGCCATCTACTGTTAACTTATAGTTTTTTACTACCTCAGCATCATACCTCTCTTGCCAATTTATATCTGCCATTGTTCCTCCTTTTGGTACGTACCACCTATTATTTAATTTTACATATGGATTTTTAATTTCTTTGCCTGTCCACGGATCAACGATATAACCATTCCCCAAATCAACTACGAAGTGTTGCCCTACTGGAACTTTAACCTCAGCTATGCAAGGATATGCTCCCTTCTTATATTCTAATTCAGGCATAACTGAAGGGATAGTAGCATCTGCTACCAAGCACCCACTCAGATAATGACCTTTAAATCTATTATTAACATCATTCGGATACTTTTCAGCTAACATTCCTAATGAGGTAATTTTACAACCGTCACTCCCAATAGTTACATTACAACTTCCGAGTTTAATATTTTTCCACCGATCATCTCTTTGAGATAGATATAACATTTTGCCCTTCTACAATTTATCCGCTATCTTTTGAATTGTTTTTTCGAAACCTTTAAGCAC
>NZ_PFKO01000332.1:0-11328 GCF_002784285.1 Candidatus Infernicultor aquiphilus | reverse complement strand
GACAGGCGTCTCGCCGGTCAGAAAATTCATGGAAGCGTCATCTATAAAAGGAGGCAGGATTGCTGTAAAGTTATAGTTTAATGAGAATGAGAAATAAGGAAGGAGAAGTTACAATGAAACGATTTAGTTTAGTACTAATATTAATAATAGTGTTAATGCTTGTATGGGGGATAGTTAGTTATGCAGAGGAAAAGAAAGTAGAAATTTTGGCTTTTTGTGGTTCTGCTTCAAAACCGGCAATGGAAGAGTGTGCAAAGCTATTTGAAGAAAAAAGTGGAATAAGAGTAGTTCTATATTTTTCTGGTTCGGGCGAAATGTTATCACAGATGAAGATGAGCAAGAGAGGTGATATCTATATCCCTGGGTCTCCTGATTACATGGTTAAAGCAGTGAACGATGGTGTTGTAGATGTTAATCAGAATGTAGAGATAATTGCCTATCTGGTTCCGGCAATACTTGTACAGAAGGGAAACCCGAAAAATATCCAGGGGCTTTATGATCTATCGAAAGAGGGTATCCGTGTTGCCATTGGTAACCCAGAATCTGTATGTGTAGGCTTATATGCTTATGAAATTTTAGAAAGAGAGGGGCTTCTTAATAAGGTAAGTAAAAATATTGTTACTCTTGGTGGGAGTTGCAGTATGACTGCAGCCCTTATTCCTATGAAAGCTGTCGATGCTATTATGGGATGGGAAGTATTTGCAAAATGGAATTCCGAAACCACTGTGGTGATATTCTTAAAACCTGACCAAGTGCCTCGACTGGCCTATATTCCGGCAGCAATTTCTACTTTTAGTGAACATCCTAAAGAAGCAAAACAATTTATTGAGTTTTTAAAGTGCCTTGAAGGGCAACAAATTTTTACTAAATGGGGTTATCTTTCGACTGAGGAAGAGGCTCGAAAATTTGCTCCCGGGGCCTCTATTGGTGGAGAATATAAATTACCTGCTGATTATGTATCTCCTGTAGGAAAGTAAAAATATGCCGAGAAAGATAAATAGTAACACTTTATTTAATATGGCAATTATTTCTACCCTGGTAGTAGTTATACTATTTATAGGGCTATTGTTGTTTTCAGTTATTGATTATATCCATTGGAAGAGATTGTCTAATGTATTTTTTTCGAATGAAGTTCTATTTTCTATGAGATTAAGTTTGATAACTGCTACAGTGGCAACAGGTATTTCGATGATGATGGCTATTCCAACAGCATTTGCTCTGTCGAGATTAAATTTTTGGGGGAAAGATATAATTGATACCCTGATTGATATACCTGTTATTCTATCACCTATGGCCACAGGTGCAGTACTATTGATCTTTTTTAATAATACTACATTAGGTAAATTTATTGAAGATAATATTACGCGCTTTACCTTTGAGGTGAAAGGTATTGTATTTGCCCAGGTTGCAGTAGTATTTGCTCTTGCTGCGCGGCTTTTAAAGTCGATTTTTGATGGTATTGATATTCGATGTGAGGATGTAGCCCGTACCCTTGGCGCAAATAAGATTAAAGCATTCTTTAATATTACCCTTCCGATGGCGAAGAGCGGTATCATTGCAGCATTTATTATGACTTGGGCGAGAGCAATTAGTGAGTTTGGGGCAACACTTATGTTAGCAGGGGCGAGTACAATGAAAACCGAGACTCTTCCTATCGCTATATTTTTGAGTTTTGCGAAGGCAGATGTTTATCAAGCGGTGGTTGTTATATTGATACTCTTGGGGTTAGCAGTATTTGTTCTTTTGGCTTTTCGTTGTATTACAAGGAGAATATTGCTATGATAAAAGTGGAAAATTTTTGTCTAAATTTGGGAAATTTTAAACTAAAGAATATAAATTTTAGTGTAGAGGATGGCCAATATTGTATCCTCTTAGGCCCATCTGGTGCAGGTAAAACCCTTCTTATGGAATGTATAGTAGGATTGAGGAAACCAGACAGAGGAAGAATTTTTTTAAATGGACGTGAAGTTACAGATATACCACCTGAAGAAAGGAATATAGGATATTTACCGCAGGATTATGCGCTTTTTCCTTTTATGAATGTTTATCGTAACATTAGTTTTGGCCTTAGACTGAGAAAATTTACGGCTGATGAAATAAAAACAGATGTGGAGGATGTTGCAGATTCCCTTAATATAAAACACCTGTTATATCGTTTACCTTCCACCTTAAGTGGAGGTGAAAAGCAACGAGTAGCGTTAGCGAGAGCGTTTATTATTAATCCTTATTTTCTTCTTCTTGATGAACCTTATTGTTCATTGGATGCAAATTTAAAGAGGAACCTTTGGCTTCAAATGTTACGCTTTCATCGGAGGACAAATAAAACAACGGTTCATATTACGCATGACCTTGAAGAAGCATTTACGCTTGGAGAGAAGGTAATTGTATTAATTAATGGATATATAGAACAGAGCGGTAGCCGTGAAGATGTATTTTACCATTGTAATAGTTTTGAAGTAGCCTCTTTTTTGGGTATTAGTAATATTTTATATGGTAGAATAATTTCAATAAATAGAAAAGAAGATAATATTAAAATAAGATGGAAAGGTTACACTATAACCGCGCGGTTTAAGGAGGAATTTGCTGAAGGTAGTAAAATAAGGTTTTGTATCCGTCCTCAGGAGATAAAAATTATTAGAGAAGGTCGTCCAATTAAAGAAGAGCTAAGAGATAATTTATTTAGAGGTCGGATTGTTGATTCGATTTCTCATGGTGCGACATACACTCTATATTTTAGGATATTTAATTCATTACCCATTTATGGCAGCGAACACGATTTTGAAATAATAGTGCCGGCATATACATATCTAAAATTGAATTTGCAAAGGGGTAAAGAAATTATGGTAGGATTAAGGAAGAAAGCAATTCAGGTTTTTAAGGAAATTTAAAAGGATTTTATTATTTTTAGGAGAATTAAATTTTTGTTAAAGGAGTAAAAGCAAGATGTTAGAGATTTTAAAAGAAGCCTTAAAGAGAATCGATAAAGGCGAAACAATCGCCTTAGTTACGGTTGTTGAAGCTAAAGGGTCGACACCAAGGGAAGTAGGAGCAAAGATGTTAGTGAATAAGGAAGGTTTAATAGCTGGTACTATAGGAGGCGGGATAACCGAAGCCAGAGTAATTAAAGAAGCGAAACAGGCTCTAAGAGATGGAAAGGGACGGCTTTTAAGTTATCATTTAACCAAAGAAGAGGCTGCCTTGGATGAAGGGGTAATCTGTGGTGGTGATATGATGTTATTTGTGGATGTTCTACGCCCCAAAGAAGAGATAATGATTTTTGGAGGAGGACATATTGCGGTTTGTCTATCAAAATTGGCCAAGATGGTGGGATTTAGATTAGTAATTATTGATGATCGAGAGGAGTTCGCCAGCAAAGAAAGATTTCCTGAAGCAGATGAAATAATAGTAGAGTCGATAGGTAAGGCTTTAAAACAGGTTAAGATAACACCTTCTACCTATATTGTCATTGTGACCCGAGGACACTTGCAGGATCAAGAGGTGCTTGCTTCAGTAATACAATCAGATGCAGCTTACCTTGGGATGATTGGTAGTCGTAAAAAAAATGCAACTGTCTTTAAAAATTTAGAAGAACAAGGGGTATCAACACAAGAACTTAAAAAAGTTCATGCCCCCATTGGGATGGATATCGGAGCTCAAACTCCGGAAGAGATTGCAGTGAGTATCATTGCGGAGATTATTCAGGTAATGAAGAAAAGTAATAAACTAATTGGGGAGGGGAAGGAAAAATGATAGAGAAATTAATGCAGATGACCAGAGCCTCCGGGTGTGCAGCAAAAATAAATCCCAAAGATTTAGAGAATTTTTTAAGTAAAATTAAGCAAACCAAAGATAAAAGATTGCTGGCTGGTTTTGAGCATAATGAGGATGCAGCGGTTTATAAATTAGATGAAAATACGGGGATTGTATTTACCTTAGATCTAATTACTCCTCTAGTTAATGATCCATACGTCTTTGGGCAGATTGCTGCTACCAATTCTTTAAGCGATGTATTTGCTATGGGTGGAAGACCCCTTATGGCATTGAATATTGTCTGTTTCCCTGAAGAAGAGAAAAAATATAATCTGTTGGAAGAGATATTAAGAGGAGGGGCAGATAAAGTTGCAGAAGCGGGTGGAATCTTGGCAGGAGGTCATTCATTAAATGATAAAGAACCAAAGTATGGATTAGCCGTGGTAGGATTAGTTGACCCAAAGAAAGTAATTTATAATAATACACCTGAAGTAGGGGATTTCCTAATCCTAACTAAGCCCCTGGGAGTAGGTATAATTTCCACCGCTATTAAGGGAGAAATTGCCGAGAAAAGAGTAGTAGATAAGGCAGTTTTTTGGATGACTAAACTAAACAAACTTTCCCAGGAGTTATTAGAATTGAATATTCATAGTCTTACCGATGTTACGGGCTTTGGTTTAGTTGGGCATCTTAGCGAGATGTTGTTATTAAGCGGAAAAGAATTAGGAGCAAAAATAATGTTTGAAGATATTCCTGTAATTGAAGGAGTTTATGATTATGTTAATACTGGTATGGTCTCAGAAGGAGCGATGAAGAATCGAAAGATTTATTCTTGTATAGCAGAAAAAAATATTAATTTATCTTTTGAGAAGGAGATTGTTCTTTATGACCCACAGACTTCGGGAGGGTTACTTATTTCTATTGACCCCCAACAGGTAGAAAAAGCTATAAAACTTTTACATCAGGAAGGTTTTACTGAAAGTAAGATTATAGGAGAGGTTATCAAATCAAAGAGTAAAGAAAGGATTAAAATATGTTAAAAAAATTTTTTTGTTTCAGAAAGTATATTATTTTTATTGGTGTATTTATTGGAATATCAGCGACAGTTTTGCAAAAATTAGGAAATCCAGCCAATATGGGGATCTGTGTAGCCTGTATGGAGCGAGATATTGCCGGTGCTTTAGGTTTGCATCGAGCAGCGGTGGTTCAATATATCCGTCCCGAGATTATTGGTTTTGTCTTTGGCTCCTTGATAGCCGCCTTAATCTTTAAAGAGTTTAAAGCTCGTAGTGGTTCGGCCCCACTCCTGCGGTTTGTCTTAGGGTTTTTAGCGATGATCGGAGCCTTAGTCTTTTTAGGTTGCCCCTGGCGGACTTTACTCCGGTTAGCCGGGGGTGATGGGAATGCCCTTTTTGGTTTAGCAGGACTAATCACCGGCATTTGGGTAGGGATATTTTTTATTAAATCAGGTTATAATTTAGGTCGTAATCAAAGGACTTATCCTTTAGTTGGTTGGATTATGCCCCTTATAATGATGGGGCTTTTTCTTTTACTTCTTTTTCGACCACAATTACCTTCCGGAGCAGTTTTTTTTAGTAGTCAAGGACCAGGTTCGCAACATGCTCCTCTCTTTATCGCTTTGTTAGTGGCTATGGTAATAGGATTTTTAGCCCAAAGGACCAGATTCTGTACTGTAGCAGCCGTTCGAGATGTGATCCTTATTAAGGATACTTATCTATTTACGGGGGTTATTAGTCTATTATTAGCTGCTTTGGTAAGCAATCTAATCTTAAAGCAGTTTCACCCTGGTTTTCAGGGTCAACCCATTGCTCATACTAATCAATGGTGGAATTTTGGGGGTATGGTTTTAGCAGGGTTGGCTTTTACTTTAGCTGGGGGATGTCCCGGTCGCCAACTCTTTCTTTCTGGCGAAGGCGATGCAGATGCCGCTGTATTTGTCCTGGGGATGATCGCAGGTGCAGCCTTTGCTCATAATTTTGCTACGGCTAGTTCTGCCCAAGGTCCCGGTCTTTGGGGGCCGGCTTCAGTTATTGTGGGATTGATCATCTGTCTGGTTATTGGCTTTAGCATGAGTAATTTAGGGAAAAAGAAAATGGAGGATAAAAAATGAATCAAAGTATCGATGTTCGAGGACTTTCCTGTCCGCTTCCCGTAGTTGCAGTTAGAAATAAGCTATTGGAGATGAAAAAGGGAATTTTGGAAGTCTTAGTAGATACCGGAACCTCTAAAGATAATATTACTCGAATGGCTACAAATACAGATTGGAAAGTAGAGATAAAAGAAGAGGGTGAAGAATATTTACTCATCATTTCCAGGTAGAAAGAAAAAAGTTGGAAAGGGAAAATAATGATTTATTTAGATAATGCTGCTACCTCTTATCCCAAGCCGAAAGAGGTAGGGCAAGCAATGATGTATTTTTTAGAAAAGATAGGAGCCACCCCTGGACGCTCTAGCCATCGTCTTTCTATTGAGTCTGCACGTATACTTTATCAGGCCAGAGAAAGTTTGGCCGAGTTGTTTAATGTTGACGATCCCTTGAGAATTATCTTTACTTTAAATGTAACTGAGGCGTTAAATCTTGCCTTGAAGGGGTTACTACGGCCTGGAGATCAGGTGATTACCAGCAGTATGGAACATAATTCAGTTATGCGCCCTCTTTGCGAATTAGAAAAAAGAGGGGTGGAGGTCATGGTTGTTCCTTGCTCCTCCCAAGGGGTTCTTGACCCGGTGGACCTAGAAAGGGCGATTAAAAAAAACACCAAATTGATCGTTTTAAATCATGGCTCTAATGTAATAGGTAGCTTACTGCCTATTACTGTGGTGGGAGAGATAGCCAAAAGACACCATATTCTTTTTTTAGTAGATACAGCTCAAACTGCGGGTTGTTATCCTTTAGATATTAAAAAAGATAATATAGACCTTTTAGCCTTTACCGGTCATAAAGCCCTCTATGGTCCTCCCGGGACAGGAGGGTTGGTCATAGGAGAGAGAGTCGATACTAAGAAATTAATCCCCTTAAAGGTAGGTGGAACAGGTAGCCATTCAGAGTTTGAAGAACAACCAGATTTTTTACCGGATATTTATGAGAGTGGAACACCTAATATAGTAGGTTTAAATGGATTAAAGGAAGGTGTCCGTTTTGTTCTGGCCGAAGGGGTAGATAAAATTCATCAACATGAGAAAAATTTAATTATTCGATTAATAGAAGGGCTAAAGGAGATTCCCGAAGTTACTCTCTACGGAGGAGATTATCGGAAAGAGCAAGTAGCCGTTGTTTCGTTTAATCTCAAAGATAAATGGCCTTCTGAGGTGGGGATGAGGCTTGATGAAGAATATGATATTATGTGTCGGGTTGGCTTGCATTGTTCCCCGGCTACCCATAAAACCATTGGTACTTTTCCCAGGGGTACGGTTCGATTTAGTATGAGTTGGTTTAATACTCTTGAAGAAGTAGATCAAGCAATTATAGCTATAAGAGACATTGCTAAAGGTGCATAACCAAGAGGAGTTTTTACTGATGAAAGATAATTATAGGGTAGTAATATTTTATTCTACCAGTGCAGCTATAAGGACAGAAAGTTTAGCTAAAAAGCAGGGACTTGCGATAAAACTCATCCCAGTACCTCGTCATCTAAGTTCTGATTGTGGTATTTGCTTACAGTTTAATAATGAAGATAAACCGAAAATAGAAAAAATTCTACAAGACGGAAAAGTTGAATATGAAAATATTTATAAAATATAATTTACTTCAAGTAGGGGTATTGCGGATGAAAATCAGTAATATGTGTAATATGTAGGGGCAGACCTTGTGTCTGCCAGTAATATGAGAAAAAGAAACCCATTTATGAAAATATTAAGGATAAATTACAGGAAGTGATGAAATTGAAATTGAGATATAAGATTTGGATAGAAAAGAATGGAGAAAAAGCCTTCGGTGACGGTCCTCTGGATATCCTTAATCGAGTAGAGAGGGCTGGGTCATTAAGGCAAGCTGCAGAAGAGATAAATATGTCTTATTCTCAGGCCTGGAATTTAATAAAAGATTTAGAGGAGAGATTAGGATTTAAGTTATTAGAAAGGAAGAGAGGAGGAGAAAGCGGCGGAGGGTCACAACTTACTGAGCAGGCCAGAGATTTGATGATGAAATTTGAAATATTTCGCCATAAAGCCCAAGAGAGTTTAAATTTGCTTTATAAAGAAATATTTTAACTTTCCCCCTTAAAGGGGGAGGATAAAGGTGGGGGTGTTATTTAAAATATTATGAAAAAGATAGCGGTAGAAAAAGCAGTAGGGACGATTTTATGTCATGACATTACGCAGATCATTCCTGGTCAGTTTAAGGGAAGAGCCTTTAAAAAAGGACATATTATTCAAGGAGAAGATATAGAAAAATTTTTAGAATTAGGAAAAGAACAGATCTATGTATGGGAACCAAAAGCCGGGGAAATTCATGAGAATGAAGCAGCTCTGCGAATAGCAGGAACAATTGCCGGGGAAAATATAATTTATGATGAACCAATAGAAGGAAAGTCTACTTTAAAATCAAAAGTTAAAGGAGTTTTAAAAATTGAGTCTTCTCTTTTAAAGGACATAAATTCAATAGAAAATATTTCTATTGCTTCTCTTCCGGGAAATTTTAAGGTAGAAGAAGGACAAAAGATAGGCGGTGCTCGGGTCATACCTCTATTTATTAAGGAAGAAAAATTGAAAAAGATAGAAAATTTATGTTTAAAAAGAGGAAAAGTATTGGCAGTAAAAAATTATAAAAAAATGAAAGCTGCCATTATAACTAATGGTAATGAAATATATAAAAATAGAATTCAAGATAAATTTGGACCAATAATGAAAGAGAAATTAAATTATTTTAGAGCTGAATACCTGGGTCAAACTATTTGTCCTGATGATCTAGAAGAAATAAAAAAAGTAATTTTTCATTATCAAGGAAAAGGAGCTGATCTAATTATATTAACCGGTGGAATGTCAGTTGATCCGGATGATTTAACTCCTGGGGCTATAAGGAATAGCGGGGCGAAAGTAGTGACTTATGGGGTCCCGGTTCAACCAGGGAATATGTTTATGATGGCTTATCTTAAAGATACTGTTCTTTTAGGGATTCCAGGTTGTGCGATGTATTATAAAACTACTATTTTAGATGTAGTATTGCCTCGGATTTTTATTGGAGAAATTTTGACTAAAGAAGATTTTGTAATCATGGGAGAAGGTGGATTTTGTTTAAACTGTGAAGTTTGTCGTTATCCTAATTGTTTTTTCTGTCGGTGAAATAAAAAGGAGAGGGGAAAAAATGGATTTTTATGAGGATATAAAAGAAAAATTTTTTAATCTAATTAAAGATAAAAACCTAATGTCTTTAAAAGTACAAATAGTAAGTGCTAAACCATTAACACCACAAGAGGTAATCGGAAAGCCAGAAAGAAATGATTTTCCTTTATTAAAGGGCAAAGAAGTAATGATTCAAGCAAATTTTAAAGGAAGTTTAGGTCAAGCCTTTACTGATATGCCCGGAAATTATAGTGCTACCCTGAAGGAGATTTTCGAGATGACCTTAGATAATAATTTTAAAAGAGCTGTTTTTATTGCTACTTTAAATGCTGTTTTAAGGTACTTAAAACTTGTTAATAAGACAGTTCACTGCAAAGATAAAGAACCAGGAGATTGTGCTGCTCACCTGGTAGATTATATCAAAGAGCGATTTGATAATCCCCGTATCGCTTTTATCGGGATGCAGCCAGCTATGGTGGAGGCCTTAACTGATCATTTTAAAATTAGGGTAACCGATTTAGATTATGACAATGTAGGTCAAAAAAGAGGTGGGGTATTAATAGAGGATGTTTCTTATACCAAAGAAATCATAAACTGGGCCGATCTAATTATTGCTACTGGAACCACTGCAGTTAATAATACCTTATCTTCACTCTTAGTAAATAAGCCGATTATCTTTTATGGAGTTACTATTGCTGGCCTTGCTTATCTTAAAGGTTATGAACAATATTGTTTTTGTGGCCATTAGAAGTTTTTGATATTACCAGAAATTAGGAGAATATATATAAATGAAGAATTTTTTTATTTTGTTATTAATAGGATTTTTAATCTTGGTTTCCTTGGGCGAAGGTGCCGCACAAGAAGAGACTCCTCTGGGAATGGCGGTAGAATTTATGGACCATGCTGCTTGTGCCTATATCAGTCAGGATAAAGGTTGGTTTAAGGAAGAGGGGCTCAACTTAACTACTTATGAGAGTTATGTGACTGGTATGGCTTTAGCTGCTGCTTTAGCCCGGGGAGATATTCAGGTAGCTTATATTTGCTTAATACCAGCCATAAATGTCTATGCTAATGCAAAAGTGCCAATAAAGATAGTGGCTGGAACACATAAGTATGGATATGGTTTAGTAGTTAATCCTGATAAAGTAAAAATAATCCAGGATTTAGAAAAACCAGATATTCGCCTCGGTTGTGTCAGAGAAGGTGGAGCGGTGGATGTGTTGCTTCATCGGACAATGGACAATTACAATCTCAATAAAGAAAAAATATTAAATAGAATTCAGCGGATGGATCCAGTAAAACAAGTTCTGGCTATAAAGATGGGGCAATTAGATGCTGCTTTTCTCCCTGAACAATGGGCAACTATGGCTGAAGAGTCTGGTTTTAAGATGTTGTTGATGAGTCAGGAGGTCTGGCCTGAGATGCAAGGAAGTGTTTTGGTGGTAAAGGAAGAATTGATCAAGAATCATCCTGATTTAGTAAAGAAGTTGGTCAAAGTTACCAAAAGAGCAACTAATTGGGCTAATCAATATCGGGAAGAAGCAGCAGAGATTATGGCTCGGCAATTACAAATTGCCAAGGGAAGTCTTTTCCCTATAAATACAGCTGAAGAAGCGGGCAGATTAGATATTACCCCTGAAGTCTTGTTTCGCTCGATGGAAAGATTGAAATATACTACTGATATCAATCCTGAGATGGTGCAGGAAACCATAGATTATCTGGCAAAATTGGGCTATATAAAAAGTAGCTTCCCGGCTGAAGATATTTTAGATTTGAGTTTTATAGAGGAATGAAAAGATATAAAATATTAAAATTAAAATGGGAGATAATCCCCATTATTATATTTCTCGGAATATGGGAGATAATTGCTCGCCTAAACTTAATCTCTGGTCATTTTTTCTTTCCTCCCTTTTCTACTATAGTAACAGAATTTTGGTATCTAACCGTTAACGGAGTATTAGGGCCTAATTTTCTAAGTAGTCTAATTAGAGTTCTTGTAGGTTTTTCTACCGGTTCTATTGCCGGGCTATTGATGGGAATTATAATGGGGTGGAGTGAAGTGACCAACAAAGCATTAAGTCCAATCATCAGTCTAATTTATCCTATTCCAGCCTTGGGCTGGCTCCCTTTATTGATGTTATGGTTTGGAATTGGTGAAATCTTGCCGATTACTATAATATTTATCTGCTCCTTTTTTCCTATCCTTTATAATACTGTTACCGGAATTAACAACGTGAATAAAAATTATATCTTTGCGGCCAGGATATTAGGTGCTTC
>NZ_PFKO01000151.1:0-11448 GCF_002784285.1 Candidatus Infernicultor aquiphilus | reverse complement strand
TTATAGCATAAAAATAGCTGAATGTCTTGTAAAATAAGAGTTTTATTTGATTTTTATTCAATATTTTTTACTCTTTTAGGTTAGGTAAAAGATGTAATTGTAACACAGTCTGATTGCGGGCTCGATGAATCGAGCCCCTACAACATAATTATAACCAAAGAATCATAATTTAGTGAGGGGTTATTCTAAGGAAAAAGAAGGAGGTGGGCAATTTCTAAAAATTATTAGATAAGAAGTAGTTTAGCTAGCAAATTAAGGTTTGAGCGTAATTTGTTTTAAAATTTTTAAAATAAATAAAGGAGAATTAAAAAGTGAAAAGAACAAAGATCTTATTAAGTATTAGTGTATTGGTTTTGTTTCTTAGTGTTGTATCTTTAGGAATAATGGCAGCCGATAAACCACCGATAGTTATTGGCCTTCAAGGACCTATAACTGGGGCTTGGGCTTATGAAGGAGAAATGGCTAAACAATCTTGTGAAATAGCCGCTCAGTTAATTAATGAAAAAGGTGGTATTCTGGGTGGAAGAATGATTGAAATTAGAGTTGCTGATGATGCTTGTGAACCCAAGGCAGGAGCCTTAGCAGCGATGAAGTTAATTTCTCAGAAAGATGTAGTAGCTTCTATTTCAACTTATGGTTCATCTGTATGTGAACCTGCTTCCAATCTTTATGAAAAATTTAAAAAAATTAATATCGCTTATGGCTCTACTGCTGTCCGTTTAACTGAAAGAGGATTAAAATACTTTTTCCGAACCTGTGGTATTGATAGTGCCCAAGGAATTTTCTTTGCTGACTATGTTCCCCGCGTTTTCGGAGCAAAAAAAATAGCTATTATGCATGATAATACTACTTATGCCAAGGGAGTGGCTGAGGAAACCAAGAAGGCATTACAACCAAAAGTTGATGCTGGAGAAGTAGAGATAGTTTATTATGATGCTATCACTCCAGGCGAGAAAGATTTTTCTGTTCCTCTAACTAAAATGCGTGAGACCAATCCAGATGTACTCTACTTTACTGGTTATTATCCTGAAGCTGCCTTAGTAGTATCTCAAGCGCGAGATATAGGTATTACCTGTCCTTTTGTGGGAGGCAATGCAGCCATTAATGATGAATTTGTAAAAATTGCTGGTCTAGAAAAGGCCAAAGGATGTTTTATGACTCAAGAACCCATGCCGGCAGAACTTCCTTATCCAGAGTCTAAGATATTTTTAGATGCTTATAAGGCTAAATATGGAGAAATTCCTTCCAGCCCTTGGCCGGTATACGCCGCTGATGCTTTAAATATTATTGCTTATGTTATTGAGAAAACCGGTTCTACTGATTCTGATGTTTTAGCTGAATACCTTAGAAATGAAGTTAATGCTGTTCCAGGTGTTACTGGATCAATCGGTTTTACCGAAAAGGGAGATAGAGAGGGTGTACCATATTTGATGTATGTAGTAAACGAGGCAGGAGCTTTTGATATTTATAATAAATAAAAAGGTAAGGAGTTAAAGATGAGAATTTTTTTAGAGCAAATGTTGAATGGGTTAACTATAGGATCATTTTATGCTCTCATTGCCTTAGGGTATTCTATGGTATATGGAGTAATGAAATTGATTAATTTTGCTCATGGAGATTTATTTACCTTAGGATCCTACCTTGGATTTACCCTCCTCGTATGGGGAAATGCCTATGTAACTTCTCATGTAGGTTTAGCAGGGGGTATGATTGCGGCTATGTTAATAGCCGCAATCGGCATAGGCACAGCTGGTATAATAGTGGAAAGAATAGCCTATCGACCGATTTATCCAGCAGGCAGGCTTCCGGCAGTAGTCTCTGCTTTAGGTGTTTCAATTTTCTTAGAAAATATTATTATGGTACTTTGGGGTCCCCGTTATCAAGCCTATCCGGTAAATGTTGTACCTACATTGAGGTTTGAAATAGGGGGTATTCATATTACCCTTCTTCAAATAGTTATTTTAATTTTCTCTTTTATATTATTAGCTATCCTGTATTATATCGTTCAAAAGACTACTTTTGGAGCAGCGATTAGAGCATCAGCTTTAGATAGAGATACTGCTGCCTTAATGGGGATAAATATAAATACTATAATATTTTTTGTTTTTGCTTTAGGTCCTGCTTTAGGTGGAACTGCTGGGGTAATGGTGGGGATGTATTATCGTCAAATTAGTTTTACCATGGGTTGGAACTATGGATTAAAGGCTTTTACGGCAACTATTTTAGGGGGTATTGGCAATATTCCAGGGGCAATGGTAGGAGGGCTGCTTTTAGGAATCTTTGAAATGTTAGGATCTGCTTATATTTCTACAGCCTATAAAGATGTCTTTGTTTTTTTAATATTGATATTAGTATTAATCTTTCGACCCCGAGGTCTTCTGGGTGAAAAAGTCGCAGAAAAGGTATAAAGGGATAAAATAAATGAAACCAAATAAAAATATTATTTTAAAGAATTGGCCTATTTTTATAGTGATAATAATATTATCCGTGTCCCCTTTCAGGATGAATAATTATTGGATTGATGTCTTCTTTTTCTTTGGAATTTATGCTCTTCTGGGTCTTAGTTTGAATATCGTTTTAGGTGAAGTGGGCTTATTTGATTTAGGACATATGGGTTTTATGGCAATCGGTGCTTATACTACCGCAATTCTTAACACCCATTTCGGTATTCCTATAATTTTTTTAATGCCAGTTAGTGCCCTGGCAGCAGCTGGTTTTGCCTGGTTAGTCTGTTCTCCCATCATTCATTTGCGAGGAGATTATCTTTGTATTGTTACTATTGGTATGGGAGAAATTGTTAGATTAACCCTTATTAATAATCCCTTTGGCATTACTGGGGGACCGAATGGAGTTTTTGGAATAGATTTTCTCTCTTTTGGAGGTCCTTTGGTAATTGATTCCTCTATTGAATCTTACTTTGTAATTTGGATAGTAGTAGGATTGACCATTCTTGCTCTTATAAATTTGCAGCGTTCCCGAATAGGTAGAGCCTGGAATTGTATTCGTGAAGATGAAATCGCTGCTGAATCGACTGGGATTGATGTTAGATACTATAAGTTATTAGCTTTTGTTTTAGGTGCAGGTTTAGCTGGGATAGCTGGTAATATATATGCCAGCAAATTAATGATAGTATCTCCAGAGAGTTTTAGTTTTATAGAATCTTGCATGCTCTTCTGTATCGTGCTTATTGGAGGAATGGGCTCTATACCCGGTATAATAATAGGTTCAGCTGCAGTAAGTCTTTTCCCAGAAATATTTCGCGCTTTTGCCCGATACCGGATGTTAATATTTGGAGCAGCAATGGTAATTATGATGGTATTTAGACCGGGAGGTATTTGGCCCAGAAAAAGAGGTAGTGTAGAATTCAAATCACTTCTAACCAAAGCAGGAGAAGATAATGTTTAAAGATAGTAGTTTAAATACAGAAAAATTAGTGGAATCTAAACCAGGGGAAGAAAGAATTAAAATTGTTCAAAAAATAGCGTTAGAAACTCAAAAATTAACTAAAAAATTTGGTGGCCTAATCGCAGTTAACAATTTTGACCTTAAGGTAAATCGAGGAGAAATTAGTAGTCTAATAGGTCCTAATGGAGCAGGAAAGACTACTGTTTTTAATGTAATAACTGGCCTATATCAAGGTGATGGTGGAAAAGTCATTTTTAAAGGAGAAGATCTTGCTGGGAAAAAACCTCATAGAATTATAGCCAAAGGAATTGCTCGAACCTTTCAAAATATACGTCTCTTTTCTAATATGACTTGTTTAGAGAATGTAATGGCCGGTCAACATTGTCGCAGCAAAGAAGGAACCTGGTCTTCTATTTTTAGAACTTCCTATCAGAAGAAAGAAGAATCAGAAATTAGAAAAATAGCTAAAAGACTGCTTCAACGAGTAGGGTTGTGGAAATTTGGAGATGAATTAGCTAAAAATATTGCTTATGGTAATCAAAGGATGTTAGAAATAGCTCGAGCTTTAGCTTCTAATCCTGATTTACTGATTTTGGATGAACCAAGTAGTGGCTTAAATGATAAAGAGTCAGAAGATCTGATGAAATTTCTTAAAAGTTTGTTAAAAGAAAATTTAACTATTTTGCTTATTGAACATCATATGAATGTGGTTATGGGAATTTCTGATTGGGTTACAGTTATGGACGAAGGAAAAAAGATCGCAGAAGGAGTACCGGAAGATATTTATCATAATCCTCTGGTTATCGAGGCTTACTTGGGGAAAGAAGAAGAAGAGGAGGAGGAAATATAATTATATGAAATCACTATTAAAAATTGAAGATCTACAAATTTTTTATGGCTCAATTGAAGCCCTTAAAGGAATTTCATTAGAAGTTAATGCCGGTGAGATAGTTACTGTTTTAGGAGCAAATGGTGCTGGCAAAAGTACTCTTTTGAAAGCTATTTCTGGTCTATTACCTCTCCGTAAGGGAAAAATTAAATTACAAGAAGAAGAACTTAATAATGTTCCAGCTTTTGAAATTGTTAGGAAAGGTATTTCTCATGTACCTGAAGGTAGAAAGGTATTTACCACTCTTACCGTAGAAGAAAATCTTAATTTAGGTGCTTATATTCAAAGAAAGGATATTAAAGTGGTTAGCGAAGCTAAAGATAGAGTTTTTAATTTATTTCCTATTCTTAAATCTCGATGTAATCAATTAGCTGGCACACTATCTGGAGGGGAGCAACAAATGTTAGCAATGGGAAGAGGTTTGATGAACACTCCCCGAGTTTTACTTTTAGATGAACCTTCTTTGGGGTTGGCGCCCCTTTTGGTAAGACAAATTTTCCAAATAATTCGTGAAATTAATGATCAGGGTGTATCTATATTATTAGTAGAGCAGAATGCCCGTAAAGCACTCAGCATTGCCAATAGAGGATATATATTAGAAACCGGAAATATATCGATTAGTGGATTAGCCTCGGATTTAAAAAGTAACCAGAAGGTTCAGGAGGCTTATTTAGGAGGTGCTGCTTTTAAAAAGAAAAATAGAGTTTAATTTTTAAGTAAATAATATTTTGAAAATAATCAGTCAGGTTTAAAAAACCATAGGATTATCTTGTTTAATAAGATAAATTAATTTTTTAATAAGAGATAATGATATGGTTTTTTATTTATAAATGTTTGATGAAAAAAATTACTGTAAAATAATTATAAAATTATAAATATTGCCTAAAAGTTAAAATCATTGAAAAGTTGTATTATTTTTGATATATTAATCTAAAGTTAAATTAGTATATAGTAAAAAAAGTAGGACAGGCGTCTCGCCTGTCTATTGTGTAAGGTTGGGGTTCGATTCATCGAGCCCGAATAATAGCGGAGCGGGTGAATCCGCCCTTTACAATACGCGTTATACGCTATTATATTAACGCAATACGATATATGATATACGAATATAATGCAAAGGATAAAAAATTATGATTAGAAAAGAGAATGTAAAAGAGGGGAAGGCATATTTTAATGACGAACTTATAGACTTAAAGGAAAACTTAGTAAAGATGTCCAATTTAGTAGAAGAAGCAATTAATGTAGCCATAAAGTCTTTAGTTGAGCAGGATATAGGTTTGGCAGTAAGAGTAATCGAGAATGATGATAAGATTGATCAGATGGAATTAGACATAGAGGAACAGTGTTTGCAGATGATTGCCCTGCGCCACCCTATTGCTAAAAATTTAAGGATGATCGGTTGCGGTTATAAGACTGTATCTGATTTAGAAAGAGTAGCAGATCATGCCGTAAATATAGCTAAAGCCAGCCAATACTTATCTACCAAACCTATGGTAAAACCCTTAATAGATATTCCTCGTATGGCTAAGATTGCTCAAAATATGTTAAAAGATGCCTTAGATGCTTATTTTAACGGAGATGTAGAGTTAGCCAAGGAAGTATGGGCAAGAGATAAGACGGTTGATGATTTGGATAAACAAATATTTCGTGAACTCTTAACTTTTATGATGGAAGATCCTCGTACTATTAGCAGGGCAATTCATTTGATTTTTGTTTCTAATAATATTGAAAGAATTGCCGACCATGCTACCAATTTAGCAGAAAGAGTAGTTTATATAATTAATGGAGAAAGAATAAAAAATTATTCCGAAAGCGATAAAAGCGATAATCAGAAAGCAAAAAACAAATAAAAAAAGGTTATAACTTATGGGAACAGTCAAAGATAATTTAGAGACAATTAATAAAAAAATTAAAGCAGCAGCATGGAAAGTAAACCGAGATCCTCAGGAAATCAAATTAGTCGCAGTAACTAAAACGGCAACTTCAGAACAAATCAAGGAAGCAATAAATGAGGGAGTTAAAATAATTGGTGAAAATAAAGTACAGGAAGCTAAGGGAAAATACCAAGTTTTAACTACAGAAGTGAAATGGCATTTAATAGGTCATTTACAAACTAATAAAGTAAAATATGCGGTAGAGATATTTGATCTTATTCATTCTGTAGATAGTATAAAATTAGCTAAGGAAATAGATAAGCGTTCAGTGCAATTTAAGAAAACCATAGATGTTTTAATTGAAGTAAATATATCTGGCGAGGAGACCAAATATGGATATAATCCAGAAAAAGTAGAAGCTTTTTTAAAAGAAATTTCTGAATTTTCCGGAATAAAGGTCAGAGGTTTAATGACTATAGCACCTATATCAAAAAATAAAGAAGAAGTTCGCCCATATTTTAGAAGGCTTAGAGAATTATCTGAGAGAATAAGAGATAAAAATATAAAAAATATAAAAATGGACTATCTTTCTATGGGGATGACCGATGATTTTGAAATAGCTATTGAAGAAGGTGCCAATATAGTTAGAATTGGTAGAGGAATATTTGGATTTTAATATAATATAATTATATGATATGATATAACGATTACGATTTGATAAATAAAGAGAGTAATATTATTTTATGTTTTTACTAATTGAAATAATTAATTTAGTATTTAGGCTTTATAGCTATGCAATTTTAGCGAGGATAGTTTTATCTTGGATACCTTTAGAGCGCAATAATCTGGTAGTGCAATTTATTTATAAGATTACAGAACCTATTTTAGCACCTTTTAGAATTATCTTACCATTAGGAGGTATGGGGTTAGATCTTTCTCCTATAATTGTCTTTTTTTTGATAAATTTACTCCAGAGATCAATAATTAATATTCTTATTAGCATAGTTCTTTAAAAAATATAAAATTAAACTTAACAGAAATATAAAATGAGGAGGGAAAATTGGATGAGAATTACACCGATGGATATTGAACAACAAGAATTTAGCAGATCATTTAGAGGTTATAACGAAGAAGAAGTAGATGATTTCTTAGATAAAATAGTAAAAGACTATGAAGAATTAATAAATGAAAATGTAAGACTTAATGAAGAAATTGAAAAAATGAAAGAAAGATTAAAAGAATTTAGTGAGATTGAAGAAAGTTTGAAAGGTGCTTTATTAAATGCGCAGAAATCTGCCGAAGAAATTAAAGGAAGAATAGAAAATGAAGCAAAAGTAATGGTAAAAAAAGCAGAAATAGAGGCGGAAGTAATTAAACAGAAAGCATCTCAAAAAGAAGATGAATCAAAAAATGAGATTAATAACCTGCGAAGATATAAATTTATGTTTAAAGAAAAATTTAAATCAATGTTGAACTTATATTTGAAAATGTTAGAAAGTGAAGAGTTTGAAGAACAAGGGGATTATAAAATTACTGAAAAATTAATTTCCGAAGATAAAATAAAAGAAATAGCCCTGAACAGAAATATAAAAATCGAAAAAACGGAAAATGAGCAACCATATAAATAATTGTTTTAAAATTGTTGGTAATGATATTATCATCAAAATCAGAATTATTCCTGGTTCATCTAAAAATAAAATTATCGGAGTATATAATGATACTTTAAAAATTACCCTTACTGCACCGCCAGTTGAAGGTAAAGCTAATAAAAAATGTATCTTATATTTATCTAAGTATTTTGATATAGCTAATTCTAATATTGAAATATTGTCCGGAAAGAGTAGCAGAAATAAACTTATTAAAATTTATAATATTGATCAGGATGATTTTTTAAATAAATTAAAAAAAATTAATTAAGAAAGCAGAATTATTTCTTTTTACGCGGCAAGGAGTTTTTATTATAATTTAATTGAAAAGCTTGGGGGGAGATTCAAATGGAGTATAAAGATACTTTAAATTTACCGAAAACACAATTTAAAATGAGGGCTAATTTAGCTCAAGAAGAACCTAAAATATTAAAATTTTGGGAAGAACAGGAGATATATAAAAAAGTATTGGAAAAGAAGAAAAACCTAAAAAAATATATTTTACATGATGGACCTCCTTATGCTAACGGTAATATACATATAGGAACTGCTTATAATAAGATATTGAAAGATATAATACCAAAGTATAAATCAATGAAAGGGTACAATGCTCATTATGTTCCTGGCTGGGATACTCATGGACTACCTATAGAATATCAGGTGACTAAAAACTTAGGAGTTACACTAAGTGATATTGATCCAGTTGAATTAAGGCAAAAATGCAAAGAATATGCGCAACACTATATTAAGGTGCAAAGAGAAGAATTTAAACAATTGGGAGTAATGGGTGAATGGGATAATCCTTATTTAACTTTTGATCCTGTTTACGAAGCAAAACAGATAGAAATATTTGGTAAAATGTATTCTAAAGGATATATCTACAAGGGATTAAAACCGGTATATTGGTGTACTCATTGCGAGACAGCTCTGGCAGCAGCAGAGATAGAATATAATAATAAAGAATCCTTTTCTATTTATGTAAGATTTTTGGTAAAAGATAATTTAGAAAAAATATTTCCCGAAAGCAAATTAGGGAAAAATTATGTGCTCATTTGGACCACTACACCGTGGACAATTCCAGGAAATATGGCTATTGCCCTTAATCCAGATATTGAATATAGTTTAGTAAAAACTGAAAAAGGAAATCTTATCTTAGCTTCTGCTTTAATAAGAGGAGTAATGAAAGAAATTGGAATTACTGATTATAAAATTATGGGAACAGAAAAAGGTAAATTATTTGAAAATATAAGGTGTAAACATCCTCTTTTTGAAAGAGACTCCATAATTGTAATAGGTACCCATGTTTTGTTAGAGGAAGGAACTGGCTGTGTTCATACTGCACCTGGACATGGACAAGAAGATTATGATATGGGAATAAAATATAAAATTCCCATATTTACCACTCTGGATAGCCAGGGAAGATTCAATGAAGAAGCTGGAAAGTTTAAAGGATTAACTTACGGAGAAGGTAATACCGCGGTAGTAAAAGAACTACAAGAAAATGGAAGTTTATTAAAAGTTGGTAAAATAACCCATTCTTATCCCCACTGTTGGCGTTGTAAGCAACCAGTAGTATTTCGTGCTACTGAACAATGGTTTGTTTCAATTGATGCTTTTCGTGATTTAGCCTTATCGGAAATTGAAAAAGTTCATTGGGTTCCCACCTGGGGGAAAGAAAAAATTTATGAGATGGTGGAGAGTAGAACTGACTGGTGTATTTCTCGGCAAAGAGTATGGGGAGTACCTCTTCCAGTTTTTTATTGTAAAAAATGTGGGGAAATCATAGTTAACGATGAAACAATTAGCTTAATTAAAGAGTTATTTTTAGAAAAAGGATCAGATTCTTGGTTTGCTATGTCCGCTAAAGATATTTTACCTAAAGATTATCAGTGCCCCTATTGCAAGGGGAAGAATTTTGAGAAAGAAAAAGATATAATGGATGTCTGGTTTGATTCAGGATGTAGCCATGCTGCAGTCCTAACCCAGAGAAATGAACTTCATTGGCCGGCAGAATTATATTTAGAAGGAACAGACCAACATAGAGGATGGTTCCAAACCTCACTTTTAACTTCAGTGGCTGCTTTTGGAAAGGCTCCTTATAAAACTGTTTTAACTCATGGTTTTATTGTAGATGCAGAAGGCAAAAAGATGTCTAAATCATTAGGCAATGTCATTGCTCCGCAAGAAATTATTAAAAAATACGGAGCTGATATATTAAGATTATGGGTTGCCTCGTCTGACTATAAGACCGATATTAGGATTTCTTCTAAGATATTAGATCAATTAGTAGAAATATATCGACGGATTAGAAATACAGTGCGATTTATTATTGGAAATTTATATGACTTTAATCCTGAAACAGACCTAATTTCCTATGACCAACTTACCGAATTAGATAGGCTAATCTTAAGTAATTTTCAAAGTTTAATTAGGAAGGTAAATGAAGATTATGAAAAATTTGAATTTCACTCTCTTTACCATGAAATTCATAATTTTTGTGCCATTGAGCTTAGTTCATTTTATTTAGATATTATTAAGGATAGGCTGTATACTTCTTTTTCGAATTCTACCGAACGCCGATCAGCTCAAACAGTATTATCTCTGATATTATATGATTTAGTTAAATTAATTGCCCCAGTATTAAGTTTTACCGCCGAAGAAATCTGGCAACACTTAAGAGCAATCAAAAAAGATGAAGCAAGTATTTTTCTTGCCTCCTGGCCCAAAATAAACCAAGAATATGTTCACCAAGATTTAGAGCAAAAGTGGGATAAAATTTTAAAGATAAGAAAAGATGTGTTAAAGGCCTTAGAAATAAAGAGGCAAGAAGGATTTATCGGAAATTCTTTAGAAGCAAAAGTAAATATTTATACTGAAGATAAAGAAACCTATGACTATTTAAATTCTTTTACCAGTTTGTTAGAAACTGTATTTATTGTTTCTAAGGTAGAAGTAATTTATGGAGAAAAAAACCCACCACCTGAGGTCTATCCGGGGGAAGAAATTCCAACTGTTAAAGTATTAATAACTAAAGCCCCGGGTAAGAAATGCGAGAGATGTTGGTGTTATAGTGAAACAGTGGGGGAGGATATAAAGCATCCTACCATCTGCCACAAATGTGCTATAGTAATAAATAATCATTTTAAGGAATAAAAAGGAAATATGAGAAGATTTATTGGTTGGACAACATTGGTACTATTATTTGATCAAATAAGTAAATTTTTTATTCAACAAAAAATGAAGCTCAATGAATCTCTACCTATAATTAAAGGGGTATTTCATATTACCTACATAGAAAATCCCCGAACTGCCTTTGGACTATTTAAATATCAAATCATATTTTTTATAATTGCAGTCTTGGTTTCAATATTTTTAGTAATTTTTATTTATAAAAAAATTGTACCAAAAGATTCATATTTGTTTATTCCCTTAGTACTTATATCAGGTGGTGCCATTGGTAATTTTATCGATCGGCTAAGAATGGGAGGAATGGTAATAGATTTTTTAGATTTTAGAATCTGGCCAATTTTTAATTTTGCTGATACAGCAATAGTTTGCGGAATGTTAATATTATTAATTCATTTTTTATTTCATTCGAAGGAAGAAGATAAGGAAGAAGATAAGGAAGAAGATAAGG
>NZ_PFKO01000213.1:2216-2516 GCF_002784285.1 Candidatus Infernicultor aquiphilus | reverse complement strand
CCACCCCATTCTCCAGAATTAGTACAAAGAAGAATGGACATTGCAAGTCAAGAAGTAGTGGTAGATATTGCTTTCTTTGGTGCAGCTGGAACGGACTGTCTGGAGGATATTATTCCTTGTGCTAAATCTGGTATAGTTGCTTTTAAAACCTTTTTGCATGAGGCTCCCCCGGGGAGAAAAGAGGAATTTATCGGACTTACTGCCCCAAACACCGGTGACCAATATGAGCTGATGGAAAAAGTTGCCAAGACAGGTATAATGATCGGCTTTCACGCAGAAAATAATGATATGATCAATAAG
>NZ_PFKO01000213.1:2058-2204 GCF_002784285.1 Candidatus Infernicultor aquiphilus | reverse complement strand
TTAAGGAGTGAAGGTAAGACTTCTCCATTATATCATGGCAGGTCTCGACCGCCAGTGGTAGAGATTGAGACAGTAGCAAAGATTTTACTCTTTGCTGAAAAAATTGGTACCAAGGTAGAGATATGCCATATTAGTACACCAGAGGT
>NZ_PFKO01000213.1:1627-2019 GCF_002784285.1 Candidatus Infernicultor aquiphilus | reverse complement strand
TGTTGTAGCAGAAACCTGCCCTCATTATTTATTTCTTAATGAGAATGTTCTGGAGAAAGTTGGAGTATTTGCCAAGTGTAACCCTCCCTTAAGAAGTGAAGAAGAAAGGCTGAAAATGTGGGAATTTGTAAATAATGGAAGTATAGATATTATCGGAAGTGACCACGCACCTTATACTAAAGAAGAAAAGGAAAAAGGAAGTGAAGATATATTTACTCCTCCTGCGGGATTCCCAGGGTTATCAACCAGATTACCCTTGCTTTTCACAGCAGTAAAAGAAGGAAAAATTAGATTGGATAAAATGGTAGAACTTATCTGTGAAAATCCGGCAAAAATATTTGGTTTTTATCCCCAGAAAGGAACGATTGCCGTGGGTTCTGATGCAGATTTTG
>NZ_PFKO01000213.1:0-1621 GCF_002784285.1 Candidatus Infernicultor aquiphilus | reverse complement strand
TTGACCCGGATAAGAAAGATATTATTTCTAAAGATAAAATGTTTACTAAATGTAGAGATAGTGCCTTAGTGTATGACGGATGGGAAGTCTATGGAAAACCGGAAAAGACCATAGTTAGAGGGAAAATAGTCTTTGATAATGGAGAAATAATTGTTTCTCCAGGATATGGAGAGATTATAAAAGTGTGACAGGGGACTTCAGGTTGTGTGAAAAGTCGCCTTTTGAGCAAAATATAGTGTTGAAGTGGAGTATAATATTATATTTTAACCTATATCTATATACTTATTCCCAATTATGAAGTAAATAATTTGCGTAAGTGGAGGCAAGTAATTTCCAGAATGATTTTTCATACAGTCTGACGGTCCCCCGTTTGATGTTTGATATTGTATATACATTTGAATTACATTATAATTAATATATGAAAGAAATAAAAAACAAGAGCAATAAGTGGGCTGCCTAGCCTGCGTTGCACTTGACGCGCTGAGATGCACTGAGTTATGATCTGGGTGAATGTACTGCAGGCAAGCAGTGCTTGTCCAGGACAAGCTGGGAAAGCTTATTAATGTTTTGCTTGAAAATTTCGGCGCTCGGGACATCTATTTCCTGGCAAAAAAAGAAACTGGATATACAATACAAGTTGAAGGGCATGCAACTAATATTTTAGTGCATATGCCGAAGGAAAGAACAGCCAATGCTGAATGTATTCCTTTCAAATTATATTTAAAGGAGATCTTAAAGGACTCCTGTATTTTGAAAATAATTTGATAGAAGGCGCTTTTAACAAGAAACAAACTGAAATATTATCGGTTATAGCTTCACCGCTTGCGATTTCATTAGAAAATGCTAACCTATTTAACAAATTAAAAGCAAGTAACGAAATGTTATCCAAAATGCTGCAAAAGGCAATCAATGTTATATCAAAAATTGTTGAACTTAGGGATGTATACACTTCAGCACACCAAAAAAAAGTACAGCAACTTTCGTGTGCGATTGCAAAGGAGATGGGCTTGCCAGAAGATACTATCAATAATATATCTTTGGGCGCACTGATTCATGATATTGGGAGAATATATATTGCATCAGAAATTCTCAACAAACCTGGGAAAATTTCGAACCTTGAATATCAATTACTGCAAACGCATGTTACGAATGGATATGAGGCAGTGAAAGAGATTTATTTTCCCCAGCCGATAACCGACATGATTTATCAACACCACGAGAGGCTTGATGGCTCAGGATATCTTCAAAGATTAATTGGAGACAAAATAACCATGGAGAGCAGAATATTGGCTGTAGCTGATGTAGTAGAGGCTATGACTTCGGACCGACCATATAGGGCTGCTTTAGGAATTGATTTAGCACTAGAAGAAATTTTGTTGCACAAAGGCACCAAATACGATGCTGATGTGGTTGATGTTTGCAAAAAATTATTTCAAAAGCAAGGATTTAAATTCTCTTCATGAAAGCGAGGCTAACATCTATGGATAATACTGAACCACTATTATTACGGTCATTATATATTGCAATAAGAAAAATATCATACACTATAACCGTGGAAAAGACGGATGCAAAAAGACTCTCGTCCAAAGTTCGTTATTGGGAGTATTTGTTCTATGAGAAT
>NZ_PFKO01000338.1:0-11441 GCF_002784285.1 Candidatus Infernicultor aquiphilus | reverse complement strand
TTAAGGTTCACGATGTGTTGATATTTTTAAGTTCACGATGTGTTGATATTTGTCAGTTAGCAGATAGTAATCCGTATCGAGTATCGAGTATCGCGTGAGAAAAATAAGAGTTTAGGAGTAGAGACACAATTAAAAATTCAAGTAGAGAAATTTATTAGTTAAAACTAACATTAATTAGAAATAGGAGGAAAATATGATTACACAAGGAATAGTAATGGCATTTTTAGGTTCTGCAATAGCTATCGGATTAGCTTGTTCTGGCTCTGGTATGGGAGTTGGTATAGCTGGAGCTGCTGCTGAAGGAGTGTTAACTGAAGAACCAGAAAAATTTGGTCTAATGTTATTTTTGTCAGCCATCCCAGGCACTCAGGGCATTTATGGTTTATTAGTTGGGTTTTGGGTTTTAATGAAAACTGGTATTTTTGCAGGCGTACCATTACCCTTAACCTTAAATCAAGGATGGCAAATATTTTTTGCCTGTATACCTGTAGGAGTAGTAGGCTTTTTTTCTGGGTGGTATCAAGGAAAAACTGCTGCTGCAGCCATAGGATTAGTTGCCAGAAATCCAGAAGAGGTTGGCAAAGCCACAGTAATGGTTGCTATGGTAGAAACCTATGCAGTATTTTCTTTATTGGCTTCATTGTTACTTTTTAATGGAATAAATTTGTAAAAGGAAGACTATTATATGACCATTAAAGATATAAACGAAAAAATTATATCTGATGCTCAGATTCAAGCAGATAAAATTATTACTCAAGCTGAAGATAAAACTAAGGAAATTATCAAAAAAGGCAAAGAAGAAGCAGATAATATTAAAAATATAATATTGGGTAAAAACAATCAAGAAGCATCTCTAAAAAAGAATAAAATATTGACTGAGGCTAATTTAGAAGCAAGAAAAACTATTTTATTAGAAAAACAAAAAATTATGGAAGGTGCTTTTAACAAAGCTTTAGAAAGTATCTTAAAATTAGATGATAAAGATTATCACAATTTTATAAAAAAGTTAATATTAGATAATATTGAAAAAGGCAATGAAACTATTTTTATTGCTTCTTCAGATAAAAATAAAATATCTAAAGATTTTATAGAAGATATAAATAAAACATTGGAAGTTAAAGATAAGAAGGGTGAATTAAAATTATCCACTTCTTATCTTCCGATACAAGGTGGAGTAATTATTGGTTCTGGTAAGGTAAGAAAAAATATTTCATTGGAATTATTATTAAAAAAAGTTAGAGAAGAATCTGAAATTGAAATAGGTAAATATTTATTTGCTTAATATTTTTAAAGCAATGCTTTTTATATAATTTGAATGGGGAAGGATGATTAATGTTTAAATACTTTACAGCAGATACTAACAATCAAGAAGAATATGCCTTTGCTAATGGAAGGATTAAAAAATTAGAAAAGGGATTATTAACTAAAGATTTATTAGATAGAATGATAAAATCAACTGATACTATATCTGCGATAAAAATTTTAATGGAAGGTAATTTAAATAATTATTCCTTTGACCTTAATAATCCTGAAAATTATGAAGATTCATTAAATCGAGAATTATTATCTAGTTACAATATCATAAAAGATATTTCTAAAGTTTCTACTTTTAATTTTCTATATTTCACATTTGCTTCTAAATATGATTTTCATAATATCAAAATACTTATAAAATCGAAATATTTAAAAGAAGACGTTTCTGATAAATTAATATCACCAATTGGTACCATAAATATAAAAAAACTTAATTTAGCGATTATAGACGAAAAATATGAAGATCTTCCTAATTCTTTTGAATTTTTAATTAAAAAAATATTTTTAGAATATAGTAAATTTAAAGACCCAGAGATAATAGATTTCATTCTAGATAAAGAAAGATATGTTATGATATTTAATAAAATTAAAGAGGTTGAAGTGATAGAGACAGAGGAAAATTTTTTAAAAAGGTTTATTAAAATAAATATAGATCTTAATAATATAATTAGTTCTATTAGAGCAAAAATAAGGGGAGAAGAAAAAATATTCTTAAAAAATTTTTTAATTAGCGAAGGTGATTTTAATATAAAAAACATAGTAGCAGTTTATGATTCACCGTTGTCTTCTTGGCCTGAAAAGTTAGTTTATACTGATTATAAAAATGTAATTGAATTAGGCATAAAATATTTTCAAAAAAATAATTCCTTAATGGAATTAGAAAAGTTAAGAGATAATTTTATTATTAATTTTACTAAAGTAGGAAAATTAATTACCTTTGGGATAGAACCTTTAGTAGGATTTATGGTAGCTAAAGAAAATGATATAAAAAATATTAGAATAATTTTATCAGGTAAGTTAAATAAATTACTTCCCAGTACCATTAAAGAAAGTGTTCGTGATACTTATGTATAATATTGCTATGATAGGGAATAGAGATTCAATTATCGGTTTTAAATTATTAGGTATCTCAATTTTCCCAGTAAGCAAAAAAGAAGAAACTATAGAAATATTAAACAAAATAGTAAAAGAGAAATATGCAGCAGTATTTATAACTGAGGAAATAGCCATTCAAATATTTGAAAAAATAGAGGAATTACAAAAAAATAGTCTGCTCAGTTTCACTATAATTCCAAATAAGTTTGAAAAGAAAAACTTAGGATTAAAAATATTAGAAAAAAATATAGAAAAGGCAATTGGAACAGATATTTTATTTAGAAAAGAGGAAGAATAATGGAAACAGGAAAAATTATTAAAGTAGCAGGTCCAGTAGTTGAAGCTGAAGGTCTACGAGGCGCAAAAATGTATGATGTTGTAAAAGTAAGTAATCAAAAATTAATCGGTGAAATAATTGAACTTGCTAAGGATTTAGTAACCATACAAGTTTATGAAGAAACCTCTGGCATTGGTCCTGGAGAACCTGTCTTTTCTACTGGTATGCCTTTAAGTGTAGAATTAGGTCCTGGGTTAATTAAATCAATTTATGATGGAATTCAGAGACCTTTAGATTTAATTAGATTATCTAAGGGAGATTTTATTAGCCGGGGTGCTGAAGAAGATGCAATTAATAGAAAAAAGAAGTGGGATTTTGAGCCAGTTCTTAAAAAAGGAGATAAAGTAATTTCTGGAGATATTATTGGAACTGTTCAGGAAAGTAGTATTATCCAACATAAAATAATGATTCCATATGGAATCCAGGGTGAAATTGAAGAAATATATAAGGGTAAATTTACAGTTACTGAAACAATTACCAAAATAAGAGATAGACAAGGATTACTTCAAGAAATAAAAATGTTGCAAAAATGGCCAGTAAGAAAATTGAGGCCTTATAAAGAAAAATTACCTCCTTTTGAACCATTAATAACTGGTCAACGAGTAATTGATACGTTTTTCCCAATTGCGAAGGGAGGGACTGCTTGTATTCCAGGACCTTTTGGTAGTGGGAAAACAGTAATTCAGCATCAGCTTTCTAAGTGGTGTAACGCAGAAATTATTATTTTTATTGGATGTGGCGAGAGAGGGAATGAAATGACTGACGTTTTATTAGAATTTCCTGAATTAATTGATCCCCATACCGGAAAAAGACTAATGGAAAGAACTATCTTAATTGCTAATACTTCGAATATGCCGGTAGCAGCTCGTGAAGCTTCTGTTTATACTGGTATAACTATTGCTGAATACTATAGAGATATGGGTTATAATGTTGCACTTATGGCTGACTCGACTTCTCGTTGGGCAGAAGCAATGCGAGAAATTTCAGGTCGATTAGAAGAAATGCCAGGCGAAGAAGGTTACCCTGCTTATTTAGGGACTAGAATTTCTAGCTTTTATGAAAGATCAGGTAGAGTAAAATGTTTAAGTAATGATGATAGGGAAGCAACTTTAAGTGTCATCGGAGCTGTATCACCTCCGGGGGGAGATTTATCTGAACCAGTTACTCAAAATACCTTGCGTACAGTGCAAGTTTTTTGGAGTTTGCAAGATAAGTTAGCTTATGAAAGGCATTTTCCAGCGATTGATTGGTTAACTAGTTACTCCCTTTATTTATCTCAGTTATCTGAATTTTATGAAAAGGAAATTAATAAAGATTTTATAGAACTACGTAATAAATCTATGGGGATTCTTCAACAAGAAGCAGAATTAGAAGAAATTGTAAGATTAGTTGGAGTTGATGCCTTATCAACTCATGAAAGATTAATATTAGAAACAGCGAGATCAATTAGAGAAGATTTTCTTCATCAAGATGCTTTTGACGAAATAGATACCTATACTTCTGTAAAAAAACAATTTTTAATGTTAAAATTAATTATTTTATTCCATGAGACTGCAGAAAAAGTAATTGTACAAGGTGTAAATATAGAAAAAATCAATTCCCTACCGGTTAAAAGTAATATAATAAGAGCTAAATATATTAAAGAAAATAATCTAAAAAAATTTAGTGAAATTGAAAAAGAAATAATATGTCAAATTAATTCAACAACCACTTAAAGGGAAGGAGAAAATATAGAAAAAAATGATTAAGGAATATTTAACCATATCTTATGTAGCTGGTCCTTTAATAATAGTTGAAAAAACAACAGATGTTAAGTATCAAGAATTAGTTGAAATAGAATTATCTTCTGGGGAAATTAGAAGAGGACAGGTACTTGAAGTGACTGAAGATAAAGCAATTGTTCAAGTATTTGAAGGAACAACAGGTATCGATGTCTCCGATAGTAAAGTTCGCTTTTTAGGAAAAGTAATAGAGCTACCTGTTTCATTAGATATTTTGGGTAGAATATTTGATGGTTCTGGTAGGCCGATAGATAATGGACCTCAAATAATTGCAGAAAAAAAATTAGATATAAATGGTAATCCCCTTAATCCTTATGCTCGAGACTATCCCAACGATTTTATACAAACTGGGATTTCTTCTATCGATGTCTTAAATACGTTAGTTAGAGGACAGAAATTACCTATTTTTTCTGGCGCCGGGTTGCCCCATGCCAGACTTGCTTCTCAGATTGCTCGACAGTCAAAAGTATTAGGTAAGGAAGAAAAATTTGCCGTAGTTTTCGCTGCTATGGGGATAACCTTTGAAGAAGCAAGTTTTTTTATAAATGATTTTAGAAGAACCGGAGCGATAGAAAAGTGTGTTATGTTTATTAATTTAGCGAATAACCCAGCAGTGGAGAGAATTATAACTCCCCGGATGGCTCTAACTTGTGCAGAATATTTAGCATTTGAAAAAAATATGCATGTTTTGGTAATACTAACTGATATGACTAATTATTGTGAGGCTTTAAGGGAAGTATCAGCAGCTAGAAAAGAAGTTCCGGGAAGACGTGGTTATCCTGGTTATTTGTATACAGATTTAGCTACACTTTATGAAAGAGCAGGGAGAATAAAAGATAAGAAAGGATCAATAACCTTAATTCCAATTTTAACTATGCCTGAAGATGACAAAACACATCCTATCCCAGATTTAACCGGTTATATCACAGAAGGTCAGATAATATTATCCAGGGAACTTCATCATAAAGGAATTTACCCACCCATAAATGTATTACCATCTTTGTCTCGTTTAAAAGATAAAGGTATAGGGTTAAATAAAACTCGCGAAGATCACGCAAATGTAATGAATCAGCTTTTTGCTTCTTATGCCAGAGGAAAAGAGGTTAAAGAATTAGCTGTAATCTTAGGAGAAGCTGCTCTAACTAAGATTGATAAAAAATATGTAAAATTTGCAGATAAATTTGAAGAATTATTTATTAAACAAAGTGAAGATGAAAATAGGTCTATTGAAGAGAGTTTAAATGTAGGGTGGCAATTATTAACTATCCTGCCAATAGAAGAACTAAAAAGAATAAAGGATGAATTTATTAAAAAGTATCTACCAAAAGATACATTAAAGGACGAAAAGATAAATGCTATTACACGTTAATCCTAATCGAATGGAATTAATAAAATTAAAAAAGAGATTGATTGTAGCAAAGCGAGGATACAAGCTTTTAAAGGACAAAAGAGACGCCTTAATTCAAAAATATATTCAATTAGTCAAAGAAGATAAAATAATTAGAGAAGAAGTCGAAGAAAAATTAATGAAAGGTTATTCAATATTTTCTAATGCCACTTCTTTAATGAGCAAAATAACACTTGAGGAAACTTTAATGTTTCCGAAAGCGAAAAGCTTTATTGAAATAGATTTTAAAAATATTATGGGTGTAAATGTTCCAAAATATAAATATATAGGTGAAGGGAATTATTATACCTATAGCTTAATGGAAACAACTGCGGAATTAGACCATGCTTTGCGAAATTTTTATGAAATATTACCTTTAATGTTAAAATTAGCAGAATTAGAAAAAGCAGTTTCCCTTCTAGCTGATGAAATTGAAAAAACTAGAAGACGAGTTAATGCATTAGAATATATATTAATACCTGATTTAGAAAATACCATAAAATTTATTACCATGAAATTGGATGAAATAGCAAGATCTGCAATTTCAGCAATTATGAGAATTAAAGAAATTATAAGAGCTTAATTTAAATAAAAAAACGGCGAGGTATGCGCCGTTTTTTTATTTATAAATCAAATAATAATATCAATGTTTTGAAAAGAAAGTCAAAATAATTATGAAATTTGGAATAATATCAGATATTCATAGTAATTCCGAAGCATTAGATTGTACATTAAATAATATGGGAAAAGTTGATGAATTTATTTGTTTAGGAGATATTGTTGGTTATGGGGCGGATCCTAATTATTGCATTAAAAAGATAAAAGATTTAAACTGTAGGTGTATAGGTGGAAATCATGATTTTGCAGTTATAGGAAAATTAGATATAAATTATTTTAATGATGCGGCAAGAAAAGCAATTTTATGGACCTCTCGAAAGATAGAAGAAAATAATAAAATATTTTTATTAAACCTAAATAAAAAGATTCAAGTTATTGAAAATATATTTGCAGTTCATGGAAGTCCTCGTGAACCAATATTTGAATATATTTTAGATAAAAATAGCGCGTATGATATATTTAAGAAATATGATTTCAAAATATATTTTATTGGACATTCCCACTTAGCAGGATGTTTTTCTTTTAATAAAAGCAATAACCAGGTAAACTACACTGATTTTATTAATGGTGGTTACATTGAAATTTTAAAAAATAAAAGGTATATTATTAATTGTGGGAGTGTCGGTCAACCACGTGATGGTAATCCAGATGCAAGTTATGGAATTTATGATACAGAATATAAGGTAGTTAAAATTTATCGAATATCTTATCCAATTTATTTGACTCAAAAAAAAATAATTAATGCAGGGTTACCTAAAATTTTAGCCGATAGACTTAGTTGGGGTAGATAGTATATATATGTGCCCGTGGCTTAATTGGATAAAGCGGCGGCCTCCGGAGCCGTAGACTGGAGGTTCAAATCCTCTCGGGCACACTATTTAATTTTTAGATAATATATGTAAAATTAGGATAAATTATATGTTTTATTGGATAACAAGAGCTATATGTTGGTTATTATTAAAAATATTTTGGCAAATGAAAATAATAGGAAATGAGAATGTACCTAAAAGGGGAGCGTTAATAATTGCTTCGAATCATGTAAGTTACTTAGATCCAATCGTTTTAGCAACATCAATGAAGAGAAAAATTTGTTTTATTGCTAAAAAAGAAGCTTTTAATAATATTTTTGGAAATTTTATACTTAAAAAATTGAATGCCTTTCCTGTGGATAGGGGAAAAAATGATATCCTTGCTGTAAAAAAAGCTATAAATATTTTACAAGCAGGGAAAATATTAGGTGTATTTCCTGAAGGTTCACGTTCATTAAATATTGAATTACAAGAATTAAAATTAGGTGTAATAAAAATTGCTATAAAAACAGGTGTTCCAATCGTACCAGTTGGAATTATTGGTACCCATAAGATATATCCTCGTGGAAAGATTTTACCTGCTTTTTTTAAATATAAAATAATCGTTCATTATGGTAGCCCTATATATCTAAACAAATTAAATTTAAAAGACAAAATATATCATAAAGAATCATTAAATATATTAAGTAATAAAATAAAACAATTAATAATAATATAACATAAATGAGAATATTGATATTTAATAAAAAAATTAGAAGGTGAATAAAACTATGAAAAAATATTATATATTTATTATTATAATTTTTATTATTTTATCACCTATTAATAGTATGGCAAACATTGATTATATTACTATGTTAACTTTTGGTGAATATGGTAACAGGGCAGGTGAATTTAATTATCCGGTTTGCCTGGCACTCGATAAAGATAATAACTTATATGTATCTGATTGGGAAAATGACCGTATACAAAAATTCAGCTCTGAGGGAAGATTACTAAAGGTGATTCCGGATGGGGAAGGGGAGGATGCATTAAAACTTGATGGCCCGGTTGGCTTGGCTCTGGATAGTAACGGAAATATAATCATAGTAGAACAATTTAACCATAGAATCCAGAAAATATCACCGGAAGGTAAATCCTTACTGATGACTGGGAAAGAAGGTAATGGCCCGGGTGAATTTTCGAATCCAAGAGGCATAGCCATAGACAAAGATGATAATATTTATGTTGTAGATACAGGAAATAGTAGGATACAAATATTTTCCCCTACTTTCGAGTATATTAAACAATTTGGGAAAGAAGGTATGGGAGACGGTGAATTTTATTACCCCAGAGGAATTACTTTTGATGAGGAAGGAAATATGTATATTGCCGATACTTTCCATGACCAGGTACAGGTATTTAGTAAAGAAGGCCTATTTTTAAGAAAATTTGGAGAAAGCGGGAGTGAGTTTGGACAATTTAGCGGCACAAGATATATTGCTCTTGATTCAAAAAATAATATATATATCACTGATTACAAAAACGGAAAAGTAGTAAAATATGATAAAGATAATAATTCCGAATTAGAATTTGGTAATGAGTCAGATAGAATTAATCTAAATTCCCCTGAAGGAATTGTTATAGATAACAGGGACTATATTTATGTTGCCGATGCTGGAAATAATAGAATTGTAAAATTCTGCGTATCCCAAATAGTTATTCACAGTAATTTAGGCGATAAATATAGCGAAGAGAACAATTGGGAGAAAGCAATATTAGAATATGAACAAGTCATTTCTATAGATCCATTAAATATAACCGCCCGCGAAGGAATTGCTACTGCTTTTTATGAAAATAAACAATGGGAAGAAGCTATCGAAGCTTATAACTACCTTTATAAAATACATCCGGATGATCAAAAAATAAAATTAAAGATCATTGATTCTCAATTCAATTTAGCTGTAAATGATGAAAAAAAATCACTTTTTAAAGAAGCATCCAGAGAATTTAAGGAAGTATTGAATTTAAATCCTAATTACCCTTCAGCCAAAAAAAGATATTATTTATCTTATGCTAAATATTTATTTTATTCAACTTATTTTAGAGTAATATTTTTATTAATAATTATAGTGATATTTTTTATAATAGCATTACCAAAAATAAAAAAGAAAAAAACCAGTCGACATTCCAAAATAGACAAATATTAAAATAAAATAAATAATAAAGTTTATATATTAAATCTAATAATTTTTAAAAGAGTAGGGGAGGGAATTTTATGGATAAGTTAGAAGTAAGGAAACCTGCCGTTGCAGGTAGTTTCTATAATGCTAATTTAAAATCTTTAAAGAAACAGATTGAAAATTGTTTTTTACATAAAATAGGCCCAGGCAAAATTCCCACAGTAAATCTTCAAGGAGAGAAAAATATTATGGGTTTAATCAGTCCTCACGCTGGTTATATGTATTCAGGACCTGTTGCAGCTAATGGATTTTATAAAATTGCTTTAGATGGTAAGCCTGATACAATTATTATAATAGGTCCTAACCATCGTGGTTTTGGAGAAGATATTTCTATTATGGTTGAAGGAAACTGGGAAACACCTTTAGGTGAATTAGAAATTGATACAAATATTGCAGAAAGCATTTTAAAAAACTCTAAAATAATTAAGGTAGATAGAAAAGCCCATCAATTTGAACATTCTATAGAAGTTCAATTACCATTTATTCAATATATTTTTGGTGAAAAGGTTAAATTTGTACCAATTTGTATGATTCATCAGGATATTAATACAGATATAGAAATTGCTAAATCAATTTGTTCTTCAATAATTAATAAAAATGTTTTAATCATTGCTAGTTCGGACTTTACCCATTATGAACCACAAGAATACGCTATAAACATAGATAAGCAAGCAATAAATGCTATTTTAGATTTTGATCCTAAAAAATTATATGATATGATTTACCAACAGAATTTAACTATGTGTGGCCCTGGTCCAATTACTGTAATGCTTATTGCGTGTGAAACACTAGGTGCAAAAAAAGCTGAATTGCTAAAATATGCTACTTCGGGAGATGTTTCGGGAGATGTTTCGGGAATGTTTGACCAGGTGGTTGGTTATGCTTCTATAATCATCCGAAAATGATGCATATCGATTATAATGTGAATTAGTCGATAGTGAATATTAAAAGTAGTAGGGGGCAGAACTTGTGTCTGCCTGTAGAAGTAGGGGTCGGATTTATCCGACCCGTTTTCATTGCGGATTCTATGAATCGAACTTCTACGGAAAAAGGATATTCCTATACAATTAAATTATATGTTTTTAAAAAAAATAATTATTAAATATATTGAGAAATAATAGCATGATAGAAAATTATCGTTTTGGGAAAATATTAATCAACGGAAAAGAATATAATTCAGACCTTATTATCTTTAAAGATCATATTTATGATAATTGGTGGAGAAAAGAAGGGCACAATCTTTGTATTGATGATGTAAAGGAAATAATAAATAAAAAACCAGATATTTTAATTATTGGAACTGGATTTTATGGTTTAATGAAAGTATCAGAAGATTTAATAAAATACATAAAATCAGCAGGAATTGAACAAGTAATTATTAAAAAGACAAGAGATGCATGTGAGGAGTATAATAAACTTTATAAAAATAAAAATATAATTGCTGCTTTTCATTTAACCTGCTAACCTTCCACCAACCTGCACGTACTTTTTCATTTAAATACCTCCTTAACCCCGGTGTCCTCGACCACCGGGGATCATTTTTTCTAGATAAGTTTTTTAAAAAAGAGGGTTTTTGAAAGATTTGTAGTATAAGGAATATAGTTTAATAATTTATACTCTATCTCAAATTAATTTTTTAAATAATAATATAATTGAGAGGCTTAATATTATTAAAACAGAGGAAGAAATACCTTTTAAAAGTAAATGTTTTGTAATTAGTCACTCTCATAGATTAAATAAAGAAGCTTTTTCTTTGTTAATGAGTGAAAATGCTCCTTTTATTGTAAGTGATATTCAGGAAAGGTCTTTTTTAATTACTATAACAAATAAATCAAGTAGTTGTAATGATATTGCACATTTTGTTGCTTTTTCAGGTGT
>NZ_PFKO01000309.1:1668-2401 GCF_002784285.1 Candidatus Infernicultor aquiphilus | reverse complement strand
ATGGACCGGAACTCCTAACTGATGCTCGACCGCTGCATTACAATAAATGTGCTGCAGATCCAGGTTAAAACGGACGATCATATCCGGGGCATTTTCGACTAAGGTGGAAAAGTTCTTTTCACGTTGCCGTAGTTCTTCTTCAGTCTTCTTATTCTCGGTAATATCACGGAAGACCTCGGCGAAATAGCCGGGCTGGTCGCTGTAGGCGATTACGTCGTACCAGCGATCTGTCAGTTCAAAGTACTGTTGGAAACGGATGCTCTGACCGGTAGCGGCTACTTGACCGAAGACGCTGATCCAATCAAAGCCTAAACCCTTAATTCCCGGATATACTTCTGTCACCTTTTTACCGATAACATTTTCTCTTGGAAACCCGGTCAGGGTCTCAAAGGATAAGTTTACCTCTAAGAAGATATAATCCAGCGGTTTTCCGGTGTTATCCAGGACCATTTTACAATAAGCTAATCCATCAGGCAGGTTCTCTATCAGTAAGCGATATTGGTCTTTTTTTTGATACATAACTAGCGCCTCCGGGTAAGTGGCAAGGGCACAATTCATTGTGCCCCTACAACTTTTAAACTGTTTGGTAATCTGCCTTTTTTAACCTGACTTCCAATATATTATTTTTATACCTCTTGGTAAAACTTTTTGCCTTAACCACTGTGGGTATAGGAATTTCTTTATGATAATTTTTATCTGCATCAATAATAAGTTTATTATTCGCCACCCTTAA
>NZ_PFKO01000309.1:0-1581 GCF_002784285.1 Candidatus Infernicultor aquiphilus | reverse complement strand
TCTCTCTTGATGCTCTTGATCAGGCTGACCAGTGAGCCACCAACTAAATAAAACTTTCTCGCCAGTTTCCCGGTCAACTTTTGAACTCTCGAAGGAGAGTATCGGATAGCCGATCATCTTTTCAGCGGTGGGGTTGATAATCTCCCTTATTTTAAGTAAAATATACATATGGGTAGGAGCCTCTATGAGCTGGGCTAAGGTGTCGATTCTGGCGTGCCGGTGCTCATAAAGAAACCTGAGTATCTCTTTTGAATCGGCATCCAATTCGGTAACAATTTTATTTAATGTCTCCCGGTCTACTTTTAGTAATACTCTCTTATACAGCTCTTTTCTCCAAGTCTCTAAATTAAGTGCTATAATCCAGGCTTTGGATAATTCACCAAAAGATTCATATACTATACTGATAGTATCACTTTGACTAACTCCATATATTCTTTTTTCTATTCTTAAATCCTTTATGCTTCTGAGTGGTATCTCCCCTACCAATCCCGATTTAGAGGTAAAAAAAGTGAGTTTCTCAGGGGTAAGAAGAAGGGTTCCCAGACCCCACCTTGATTGACCGGGAGTTAAATAACTACCCTTTTCTTTTAAAATTACTTGATCAGACTGCGAGTTAGGGGTTGTGAGCTGTGGATCAGAAGATGTAAATTGTGAATCCGGTGTCCTCTCCTCAATTACCTTTTTCCAATTCTCAGGATCTTTTATGGCAATATATGGCACTCTCCTGCCTTCAGATACTATATTAATTTGTTTTACTTTCTTGCCCAAAATCCATCCCCTCTTTACTATATTTATAGTCTTTATTTGACTGAGTAGAACCTTGAATAGTATCTTTCTTCCCTGAACAAAAAGCAGTCTTTTATTGGTAAGGTATAAATTACCCAGTCTCCAAGATGAAGCAAGTGAACTCCCAACATCGTAGCTTGCCGTAAAATACTTAATCACTTCCTCATCAAATAGTAAAGGTAAACTCACTGGTTTTCTTATAGTATCTAAATCTCTTCTCATATTAAAATTGCCTTCCCCTTTTCCTTCCTATGCTCCCTCTCCCCATTGATGACCCCTAAATAGAAATAAGAAGGTCAGCCCTTGACTTTAGACATTTCTGCCGACCAGTCTGTCCATGTATATGGGTCTTTCCTCTCTTGAAACTGTGCTATAATTTCCAATATCCTTTCCTCAGTAAACGGCTTGTCAATGAAACCGTGAACCCCATCCTTGTCCTTCACTTCTGCCCTTTTTTCTTCACTGCCGTAAGCGGAAATTATGACTACTACTGCCTGCGGGGCTGCCGCTTTGATTTCGGGAAGCATATCCATTCCATTCCCGTCAGGTAACTTTAGGTCTAATAATACCAAATTGGGTATCTTCTCCTTTAGACAGGCTATACCTTTAATTATGCTATTGGTAGCTGATACATTATACCCTTTACTTTGCAAGGCATTAGTTAAGAGCCAGCACAAGTCCTCTTCGTCATCCACGATCAAGACATTCTTTATCTGCCTTTTGGGGAGCGGGGTCGGCCTTAGCTCTTCCTTTTCCCTTCTTAATCGTGCCTGTTCTCTCTGTTCAAAAAATGGT
>NZ_PFKO01000047.1:0-2494 GCF_002784285.1 Candidatus Infernicultor aquiphilus | reverse complement strand
AGGGTAGATATTACATAAGGAGTGGGAGTACAAACTATCTTGCTGGATTTATTGAAAGTTGGGGGAGAGGGACAATAAAGATAGTTGAAAATTGTTTACAACAAGGATTACCAGAGCCTGATTTTATAGAAGAATATGGAGTGATGAAGGTTGTATTTTATAAAGATAAATTTACAGCAGAAAATTTGAAAAAATTGGGAATTAGTGCAAGACAGATTAAGGCAGTAATGTATGTGAAGGAAAAGGGAAAGATTACGAATAATGAATATCAAGCATTAAATATAATTTCGAAAAAGACAGCTACAAGAGATATGAATTTTCTTGTCGAAAAAGGAATATTTGAAAAAGTTGGAATTACTGGCAAAGGAACAGAATATGTCATAAAGGGGACATAAAGGGGACATAAAGGGGACATAAAGGGGACATAAAGGGGACATAAAAAAGAATATATGACCAATAAACCTAAAAGGAATTTTATTACAATGACAAGAGTATTTTTACAAAATATAATTGAAGAATCAAAAAGATTTGGTGATTTACCAGCTAATTGGAATTCCTTTGATTTAGAAAAATTTTCTAAGACTAAAAAACTTTGGGATTATCAGCAAAAATCTTTAAAGAATGCCATAACTGTTTTATGGAAATATTTTGAGGACCTTGTTGATTATCAGGAAGATGAAAGATTAGAAGTAAATCAAGAAAGAAAACGAAGATTTTTTGTATGGTATAAAGATAACGGATTAGAAGAAAAGTTAGATATAAAATTAGATAAAAGAAAGAGAAATATTTATAATCTTTTAACTGAGTATTATCCTTATGAGGATAGCAAAGTTTCTTATGAGTATTTTATCAACCGTATGTGTTTTTGGATGGCGACGGGAAGTGGAAAAAGCCTGGTCATCATTAAATTAATCCAAATATTAAAAGAATTAATGGGAAGAAAAGAAATTCCCTCTTACGATATATTATTTTTAACTCATCGAGATGATTTGATAGAACAATTAAAAAAGCATGTTGATGAATTTAATTATGCCAACGAAACCAAGATAGATTTAAAAGAATTAAAAGCATATTCGGAAGTTAAAAGACAAAGAAATTTATTTGGGATCACGGTATTTTATTATCGTTCCGATAATTTAAATGATGAACAAAAAGATAAAATTGTGGACTTTAAAAATTATGATAATGACGGCAAATGGTATATATTTTTAGATGAGGCTCATAAAGGAGATAGAGAAGATTCTAAAAGGCAACAAATTTATTCCATACTCTCCAGGAATGGTTTCTTATTTAATTCTTCAGCTACTTTCATAGACCCCAGAGATATTATCACTTGTACTTATGATTTTAATCTCAAAAAATATATAAATGCGGGTTACGGAAAACATATCGGCATCCTAAAACAAGAAATACGGGCCTTTAGAGAAAAAGAAGATTATAGTGAGGAAGAGAAGCAAAAAATAGTTTTAAAATCTCTAATTTTGTTGACTTATGTGAAGAAGTTTTATAAGGAGATAATTAAAATTAATAAAAGCCTATATCATAAGCCATTATTATTAACTTTAGTTAATTCGGTAAGCATTGAAAATGCTGACTTAAAGCTATTTTTCAGGGAACTTAAAAAGATTGGGAAGGGTGAGATTGAAGGGGAAGTGTTTAAAAGTGCTTTAGGTGAACTTTGGGAGGAATTAAAAGAAGAATCTGAGTTTATATTTGAACCCGATAAAAAAATAAAAATAGACGAAAAAATTATAAAAAATATTACTAAAGAAGATATTTTAGATCATATATATAATGCGCAAACCAATGGAGAAATTGAGATATTAAGAAGGCTTTCCAATAAAAAGGAATTGGCTTTTAAATTAAAGACCAGCGATAAGCCCTTTGCTTTACTAAAAATAGGTGATATATCTGGATGGCTAAAGGAGGAACTGGTAGGATATGAAATTCAAGAAAGATTCGAAGAGGAAAGTTATTTTGAAAATTTAAATAAAGAAGATTCTGAAATTAATATCTTAATGGGTTCACGTAGTTTTTATGAAGGATGGGACTCCAACAGGCCTAATGTAATTAATTTCATTAATATTGGAATGGGAGAAGAAGCAAGGAAATTTGTCCTGCAATCTGTGGGGAGAGGCGTAAGAATTGAGCCATTGAAGAATAAAAGAAGAAGATTATTAGAACTTTATAATTCCCAGGAAATAGGGGAAGATTTATTTAATCAGGTTAAGGATAAAGTATTGCCGATAGAGGCTTTATTTATTTTTGGGACTAACCGAGAAGCCTTGAAAACTGTACTGGAAAAATTGGAATTAGAAGGGAAAGGGGAGGGCGAATCCCAGCTTACCCTTTTTATTAATAAAGAAGTTAAAGAACATAAATTACTGGTTCCTATATATAAAGAGGCTAATTATTCTCTTATGAAAAAAAGAGAATTAACTAATTTTGAAATCAATGAACAGGAATTAGAAATTCTTAAAAAATACATTGAATT
>NZ_PFKO01000209.1:0-2601 GCF_002784285.1 Candidatus Infernicultor aquiphilus | reverse complement strand
AAAGTGGAAAAGGTATAGAAATTGGTGTAGGGAGTGGTCGATTTGCCGCACCTTTGGGTATTAAATTAGGGGTTGAACCATCGAACAAGATGAGGAAGATCGCAAAACAGAGGGGAATCGACGCTATAGATGGTTTTGCAGAAGCCCTTCCCTTTGATAATTTACAGTTTGACTTTGCATTAATGGTCACCACGATTTGCTTTTTGGATGATCCAGAAACTGCATTCAGGGAAGTATATAGGGTATTAAAAGTCGGTGGATGTTTGATAATTGGATTTATAGATAAGGATAGCCCGGTCGGAAAACTTTATCAAGATCATAAAGAAGATAGCGTATTTTACAAAGTAGCTACTTTCTACTCAGTCAACAAAGTTATTCTTCTCCTGAAGAAAGCGGGTTTTAAAAATTTCAATTTCACTCAAACAGTTTTTCATAATTTAGCTGAGATAAAAACTGTTGAACCATTTAAAGAAGGGTATGGAGAAGGCTCATTCGTCGTGATTAAAGCAACAAAATGAAGGAACTCGGCAACTTCGCACAACAGCGGATAAAAGGCTCACTTCGTTCGCTAAAATTTGCCTGTCGGCAAACTTCTTTTATCCGCAAAGTGTTATGCACCATTTTGGGCTTAGTTATTATAACTTCGGTATTGTTAGGAAAGTATTTGAGCAAGAAAAATTATAAGATTATCGAGGGAAAGTAAATTAATTATAGAAATACTTATTGAAATATTGTGGAAACCGAAGAATTTGTCTTGAACATTCCCTCCGCTTCAAGATTAGAAAAAGTAAATATTGCTGTAGTAAAATTTCCTGCTGAAATAGACGAATTTGAAAAAGCAAAATTTACACCAACACCGGCTTCTCAGATAAAGGCACCTTTAATTGCTGAGTGCAGGTCTCATTTTGAGTGTAAATTATTGAGTATTTATGAAATAACCGATACTCTAGAGTTATTATAGTTGGAGAGGTGATTACTGTTTCAATAGACCGAGAAATTTTTTTGAAAGATTTTGCCAAACAAAAAGGCCAATTAGATCCCTTATTTTATGTTCACGAGGTGGGGCTTATTTCGGATTGGGAAGATATGTAGTTAAAAGATAATAAAATTTATTAGGAGTATGTATATTAAATGAGAACTTATTTAGATTGTATTCCCTGTTTTTATAGGCAAGCTTTAGAAACAGCTAGACTTGCTGGGGCAAATGAGATTGTAATAAAAAAGATTATAGATGAACTTTCTAAGTTAATACCTGATTTCCCCTTAGAGGCGAGTCCTCCAGAGATGGGGAGAACTATTTATGCTTTATTAAGAAAGATAACGGGAGTGAAAGATTCCTTTAAAGAGATTAAGGAAAATAGCAATAAATTTGCTTTAAATCTTTATCCCGAATTAAAACGAAAAATAAACAATTCAGAAGATAGACTTTTAACTGCCGTAAAGTTATCTATTGCTGGTAATGTTATTGACTATGGGGTAAAAAATTCAATAAATGTGGAAGAAGAGATAAATAAAATTTTTAATGAGGATTTTAAAAGCGATAATGATAATAATAAAACTATATTTAGATATCAAGAATTTAAGGAAATTTTATCTAAGGTTAAACATATAATTTATTTAGCTGATAATGCAGGAGAGGTCGTTTTTGATAGATTATTGATAGAGGAATTAACAGAAAAATTAGGGAAGCAGGTTATTTATGTAGTAAGAGATAAACCAGTTATTAATGATGCTTTAATGGAAGATGCTATATTTTGCGGAATAAATAAAGTAGCAAAGGTTATCTCAAGCGGATCAGATGCTCCTGGAACCATATTGAAACATTGCTCTTCAGAATTTATAGAATTATATCAGAACGCAGAATTGATCATTAGTAAAGGTCAAGGAAATTATGAGTCCCTCTCTGAAGAAAATAAACCTATATTTTTTCTATTTAGAGCAAAATGTCCGGTAATAGCTGAGGATGTTGGTTGCAAGATTGGGGATATGGTTTTGGTAGGCAGGTGAAAATAAGTAATAAATATTAATAAAAAAATAGAAGCCACTTATGTATTAGCAATAAAAATATTTGAAGATTTTAAAACTATAGTGGGAAAATTAGGGGAAATATATTTTAGAGAAGGATATTATATTTATGTTGGTTCAGCTAGGGGCTGTTTGGAAACCCGATTAAGAAGGCATTTGAGAAAAGATAAGAAAATCTATTGGCATATAGATTATCTCTTAGAGAATGAGAAAGTTTGGGTTTCGCAGATTTGGGCGATTCCAAAATCAATTGAGTGTGAGATAGCTAATGTATTTAATAAAGAACTAAGTTGTGAGATAGTTAAAAAAGGTTTTGGCTCTTCAGATTGTAATTGCCTAACTCATTTATTTTATATAAAGAATAAGAAAAAAGCAGAAAGTATTTTAAAGGAAATAGGTTTTTCTGAAATAATAGATTTGAACTTTAAGATATCCATTAATAAATAGAAAAAACATTATAAAATTATTTGATAAATAGAAATTAATATTTTTCAATAATATTCCCGACTTCCGCACTTTTTCCCCTATTCAAAACCAGAACTCCAATAAAATAAGGGGTTTCAGTTTGAAAGGTCA
>NZ_PFKO01000367.1:0-11766 GCF_002784285.1 Candidatus Infernicultor aquiphilus | reverse complement strand
TATAATCCTTCCCTTTTTCAATACAATCACTAATTATTATGGAGAGGAATGGGGCGGGCATATAGATAGCATACAATCTTTCAATGATATTATTTCCCCTAATCTTTATATCTATAAAATGGTGAAGTTGATTTTTGAAAGCCTGAAATAATTCTGCAAAAGAATTGAATTGGGTTGGTTCGCCAGTTTCTATCCCTATTTTCTTACCAGTCCGAGGGTCAATGCCGTTATTTAAAGTTATCTCCAGCACTTTTACTAAATTAAAATAACCGGTTAAGATGTAACTTTCTTTGCCAAAGGCACCGGTCTCCACACAACCACTCGTTCCCCCACAGCGGGCATCTTCTATGGATTTACCCTGTCTTAACATCTCCTGGATAACCTCATCAGCGTTAAATACTGAAGGTTGTCCCCAACCCTTTCGGATTATTTCGCCAGCTCGTCTTAAAAATCTATCCGGACTCTTCTGGCTCAACTGAATATTAGTGCTGGGTTGTAATAATCTCATTTCATCGATTACCTCGAGTAGCAGATAGGTTAAGTCATTTACCCCATCAGAGCCATCTATCTTTAATCCGCCATTATTAATATTAGCAAAATCGGTATAGGTCCCACTTTCGGCTAAAGTTACTCCTACTTTGGGTGGTGCTGGTTGATTATTGAATTTTATCCAGAAGCACTCTAAAAGTTCCTTTGCCTTTTCTTCAGTCAAGGTCCCCTCTTCTAATCCCTTTTTATAAAAGGGGTATAGATGCTGGTCTAATCTGCCTGGATTGAATGAATCCCAGGTATTAAGTTCGGTAATAACCCCTACATGAACCAACCAATACATTTGCAAAGCTTCCCAAAAGTTTCGGGGTGAGTTAGCTGGAACATGAGAACAAACCTCGGCGATTTTTAATAGCTCCTTCTTTCTTGGGGAATTTTTTTCACTCTTGGCCATCTCTAAAGCTTTATCAGTATAACGTTTAGCAAACCTGATTATAGCCTTGGCGCAGATAAGCATAGCCTTTAATTCTTCTTGTTTTGGATAGGATTCAACATCATTTAAATAATCAAGGTTCTGCAGACTCTTTTTAATATCTTTCTGGAAATCTAAAAATCCTTTATGATAGATCTTATCATCGGCTACCGTATGCCCAGGGGCTCTCTGTTCCATAAATTCGGTAAAAATACCTGCTTCATAACAGTCCTTCCATTGCCGGGTCATCTCTTTAAATATCTGACTGCGCATCGACCTGTTTTCCCAATAAGGGATAATCTTCTCTTCTTGAATTTTTTTATCTTCTTCACTCACCTTAAAGGCAATCTTTTCACGGTCATTTATTAAATTAAAATCTTCCATACTATGACAGCATAATTCTGGAAAAGTAGGAGTAGCTTTGGGAGCCTCCCCCCGCTCTCCCATAATAAGCTCCCCTTCAGCGATAGAGATAACTTTATTTTCCAGCACCTGTTTAAAGGTTAAAGCCCGAAGTACCGGAGAAGAAACTGTTCCGGCATATTTCTGATAGGCTTCAGTTACTAAACTTGCTCGCTCAATAGAAATATAAGGTTGAGTATCTAAACTTTCCTGTCTTAATTTTTCCACTCTCTTATTCATATAAATTAACCTCTTAATTTTACATTCAGATTAAACTTCTTTAAAATCATTGCAGACCCCATTCTCTTTAAAACTAAAATAGCCATTTCCACCGATTATAATATGGTCCAATAAAACAATGTCCACAGTTCTGAGGGCAGCTTTTATAGCCTTTGTTATACTATAATCATCCTCTGATGGCTTTAAGGATTCTCCCGGATGATTGTGTGAAATAATAACGCCTGTGGCATGATGGTATAATGCCCGTTCAACAATTTTTCTGGGATATACTACCGATTTATTAACCGTTCCTTTCTGTATAGTTTCAATTGCCAGCAAACGGTTCCTGCTGTTTAAGAACATAACTTTAAACTCTTCGTCAGCTAATCCTTTCAAAGAAGCTTTTAGATAATCATAGACAACATCTGGTGAAGAAACTAAATCTTTTTTATAGAGCCCTTTCTCAAGGTAAATTATTGCAATATCCTTTAAAAAATTGAGAAACAAGGCACTATGTTCGGAAATGCCACCAACTTTTTCCAGCTCTTTCCTATCAGCATCCAATACACTATTGAGTGTTTTGAATTCAGACAACAACTGCTTTGCAATAGGCTTGGTGTCTTTTCTGAGAATGGTAAATGATAAAGCAAATTCCAACACCTCGTAATCAAGCCACCCTTTTATCCCACTGCTCTTGTACTTTGCCTTTATTCTCTTGCGATGCCCAAGATAATCTGCTTTTAAAGCTTTACTCACCTATCTACCTTTAGCCTTTCACTGTATTTCTCCCAATCTGGCAAGAAAGAAAACATCAGACTTTTAAATAATTTACCATGATTAGGGACTTTCATGTGCAGCAGTTCATGAACAATTACGTAATCACAAAGTTCTCTCTCCATTTCAAGAAGTTCCGTATTAAATGTTAATCTCCCATTTTGCGATAATGACGCCCATTTGTTTTTCATAGAACGCAAATGTATCTCTTTCGGCTCAACATCCAGTTTCTCTGCCCATTTAAAAACATTAGATTTAAACTTTCCTGCCTCAGTCGACTGGTCCAGACATTTTCTATTTTTACTTAAAAGCATTGGCATCTTATCTTCTTTCCAGTTTCAAAATCTTTTCAACAAGTTCAACAGCCTTTGTTTTATTTACTTCTCTTAGCAATATCTTATACAACTGTGTGGTTAGCTCTCTCTTCTCCTTGCTGTTTAATTTCCAGTTGGGATAAGTCTCAAATATACCATTAATCGTTACTGCTAGTGTATCTGGTTTTGAAATTCCATTTCTCTTAAACAACCAGAAAATCGTGAAAGTATTAACATCAAAATTCTTTTCAATCTGCTCCCTGCGTGCCTGAATAATCTCTCTGATAATTTCTTCCAATCTTTTCAAAGCCTCAAGAGTCGTAACGCGTCTGTCGTCATATAGTTCAATAATGGCCTGTGCCTTTTCACCTATGGAAATCAAATATGGCTGGATATCCTGATTATCATCAATGAACTTAAGAATGCTCTTCCTTAGATTGATTATCTTAACATTATCTGACTTATCGCTTTTCTTTAATGCCTCAAGGGTGTCTTCTTTTATCTCATAAATCGGAAGTGTGGAGGAAATGTCTGTTGTATAAACATGCTTTTTAACCAGGTCAGAGGTCTTCCGCATCAACTCCTTATCCAGAAGAATCCTTCTGGCAAAGGCATTTCTGATAATGCTGTAAAGATAGGAAATTCTCCAGTAATCATTTATATAATCCCTTAAAAATTTATCCGGTGAAATAATCTCATAAAGCATCTCAAGCTGCTTAAAGAACCTGTAGAACTCTTCTCTCTTGTCTTTATCACTGAAATATTCAATCGTTCTTTCAACTGTTTTATCATCAAATCTACGTCCTATCAATTCAAGATATGGCCTGGCTTTATCTTTCATCAGGTTTTCAAAGGTTGATTTCAATATGTCTATGTTCCTGATAACACTTGCCACAACATCTGAATCAAAAGCCAATGCTTTTTCAAGTCGTTCGAATATGCCGACAAAGTCAAGCACAAATCCAGCAGACTTCTTTAAACCATCTTCATCCTCATAAGGTCTGTTTACCCTGGCAATTGCCTGTAAAAGAGTATGGTCTTTCATGGGTTTATCCAGATATATGCAATAAAGAATAGGAACATCATAACCGGTCAGCAATTTATCAGTAACTATCAGTATTTTTGGCATCTTTGTCTTGTTTGGGAAAATCTTGCCCTTTAATTCCCGCTCTTTATATTCGCTTAAATAATGCTCTTTTAGGAATGGTCCGTCATTCTGAGCCTGACTATAAACAACTATGGAATATTCAGAAGGAAGATGTTTATCCAGTTCTTTTTTATACAAAGCACACGCTTCCCTGTCTACCGCAACCAGAAATGCCTTATAGCCCATAGGTTCAACATTTTCCTGGTAATGTCTGGCCACAAATTCAGCAACCTTTTTAACACGGTCTTTTGATTTCAGAAAATTCTTCAGGTTTACTGCCTTATCCAGTAGTTTATTTAATTCTTCAACGTCGCTCACCCCTTCCTTTTCCATCAATTCAAAGAACTCCTTTTCAAGCATTTCTTTAGGCACTCTTATCTCGCTTGGGGCAAGTGTATAGTGTAAAGGAACTGTTGTCCCGTCTTCGATTGATTCAGCAATGGAATACTTATCCAGGTAGCCTTTATCATCCTCTTTGCCGAATATCTTGAAAGTTCCCTTGCCATAAAGTATTTTGTCAATTGGTGTTCCGGTAAAACCAAAATAAGTAGCATTCGGGAGAGCTGCCATAAGATAATTCCCCAAATCCCCGCCTGTGGTTCTGTGTGCTTCATCAACAAGCACAAAAATATTGTCTCTTTTATTGATGTCTTTTGGCATGCCTTCAAATTTGTGAATCATTGAAACTATAAGCCCCCGGTAATCTGAGGAAAGAAGGTCTCTTAATCCTTTTTTGGAATTTGCAATCCTCATGCTTTTACCTTCTTTAAAACCATAGGCATCAAGATTTCCGAAGAGCTGACTTTCTAATTCATTCCTGTCAACAAGCATAATAATTGTCGGCTTTTCAAATTTCGGCTGCTGTAAAATCTTCTCTGCTGCCACAATCATCGTAAATGTCTTTCCAGCTCCCTGTGCATGCCATATAAGCCCTGTCTTCTTTTCCTCCTCCAGAGCTCTATCAACTATTTTCTGAACTGCTCTGATCTGGTGCTGACGCATAATTATCTTGGATAATACGTCATTTTTCCGGAAGAAGATAATATAATCCTTTATAATCTGCAATATACGATCCTTATCAAAGAAAGTCTTGACCTTCTTCTCAAAATTTCTTTTTTCAACATCCTTCCAGTTAAAGAGCCCTTTCCTGTCCAGATTCCAGGTTACCCCGTAATAAAAATCAAGTAAATGGGTAACATTAAATATCTGATTTGTAGTCAGCATTTCGGGTGTTTCTCTATGATATCTTCTTATCTGAGCAATTCCTTCCTCAATTCCTTCCCGCTTGTTGGCATTTTTTGTCTCTGCAATTATGATGGGAATGCCATTTATCAGGAATATAACATCTCCTCTACTAGTAAATTTGCCATTGGTGTATTGCCATTCATCTGTTACGTGAAACTGGTTGTTGTTGTTGATATTTCCAAAATCAATAAATCTTATATTTAACTCACGTTTATCCTTCTCATAGTAAATAGATTTCTCACCTTTAAGATATTGCAGAATTTCCTGATTACCTTCTATTGAGTTCTTTACATTTTCCAGCCGTTTTATGATTTCATTCGCTTTTTCGTTGTTAATAATCCCCTCACTACCGTCATTGCGAGGCGAAGCCGAAGCAATCTCTTTATTTAATTTCATCAACTGTTCTTTAAGGATATTGTAAAAAAATAATCCTGCCTCGCCTTGTCTTAGGACTACAGCTTCATCTCTGGTTAGATAAGTCCATCCGATTTGCCTGGCATATTTAATCAACGGTTCCTGGACTATTTTTCGTTCAAACATTTTAATTAACCTCAAAATCAAAATCTTTTACTCTAACTTTACCGGTCATCAACTGGTTAAGCATGGTTCTGAATAAAGCTTGAAGGGATTGTTTTTTGGATTCGGCTTGGGAAATTTTTGCATCCAAACTGATAAAAATTCCAGAAATTTCCACCTGTTCCGCATATCTTGGAAAAGGAATTTTTAAATTCTCTAAAACGTTTTTTGGAACTCTTTGCCTTCCAGTACTACCCTCCATCTTTCCAGCTATTTCATTTCTTATATCAGGCTTCTTTAGATAATAATGTAGGAAATTTATATTACTTTCTCCCTCTCTATTATGAATCGGCCAAACTTCTGTTGTTGCATAGACAAACTCGAACGGTATGTTATCTACAATTCCTTGTTTGCCGTTTTCGAAAGAAGGAGTAATTTTCGCAACAATTAAATCACCTTTTAAAACAAATGTTCCGCTACTAATCTTTTCCTTTAAATCATATTTATCTACAATTCTTTGTTGTTCTGAAATGTATTCCATTGGAATAAAAGGTATTTTCTTGTGCTGTTTTATATCAAATTTATTATGCTTCTTCTTAAAATTATAAACTTCAGCCACTCTTTCCACATCCCAGCTCTTTGGCATCAAACCAATTTCAGTTTCTTTTTGTTCTTCGCCATGTAAGCCTTCAGTGAAAAGTTTATTCATGAGCGATTTTTTTAGCTCTCTTGTTGTTTCAATTATTCTATCCTGTTGTTCAATTGCCTGCTGGATTTTTAAGAGGACAAAGGCGATTTTCTGTTGTTCTTGTATTGAGAAAAAAGGAATTTTTATGTGCAGTATTGCCTTGCTTGAATGCTTAATTGTTACTCCTGTTGTATATTTTTCAATAGTTTTTTGTACATAGATTGTTTGCAATACATAATAAACGTAGTCTGAAAATAAATCCTTGTTTATAATTACTACTTTACGTATTCCTGATGAATATGCACCTTCTAAGCCTTGCTTAACTATCCCCGGGCTACCATCAAAAGTAATTAAAATATCTTTCTTTTTGCATAGTTTTAATTTTTTTGAAGTTGTATAAGTCTTATCATCTCGGCTACCTGAGATATCAACTACTCTTAAAAATCTTACCCCCTTCTTATCTTTATTATAATTTTCACTTCCTGGCTCAGTGCCTCTTTCAAATTGAATATATTTATCAACATTAACAACTTCCCAATCTTCAGGGATCAGTCCGATTCCAGTTTTTTTAAATCCGTTTTCTATTACTGCTTTGGTTTTCATTCTTCCTTTAAGAATCCTCTTTGTGTGATTTTTTTCATTACCTCGTTAAGTTCTCTGTCTGTCTTCTGTCTCTCCTCTTCAAGTTCTGCCAGCTCAACAAGTATCTCATCAATATCCCGATATTCCTCTTCCTTACCATTACCAACATATCTTGAGGGGCTTAAATTATAATCGTTCTTCTCAGCTTCTTCGTTAGTGATTATTTTTGTAAATTTATCTATGCTCTTCCAATCATGAAATACCTTGGCTATTTTTTCAATCTTATCATCTGGTATGAAATTCTTAGGCCTGCCTTTTTCAAACTCTAAAGAGGCATTTATCAACATAATCCTGTTTTTTCTTTCCTTGGGCTTATTTTTGTTCAGTATTAAGATAATTCCTGGTGCAGTTGTGTTGTAAAAGAGATTTTCGGGCAAAAGCAAAACTGCCTCTATCCAGTCATTATCGACAAATTTCTGCCTGATATTTTTCTCACGATTGCTTCCCTGGTTTCCTGAACCTCTTGCCACAGAACCGGTATCCAGAACAATTGCTGCCTTGCCATTATCATTTAAAGAGGCAAACATGTGTTGAACCCAGCCCCAGTCAGCAGAACTTGCAGGCGGATAACCTCCTTCAAAGCGGCTGAAGGTATCGCTTTCGTAAAAACTGGTATCATAGCCATCCTGATTCCACATAGGATTGGCTACAACCAAATCAAATGTTTTTAATATACTTCCTTCAAGAAATTTCGGGTTGCGTAGGGTATCACCTATTGCAATGTCTCCCTCCATATCGTGAATAATCATATTCATCTTTGCCATTGCATAAGTAACAGGATTCTGTTCTTGTCCGTAAAGTCTCAAAGGCTTTGAAATCTTCTTCTCTTTTTCCTTAAGGGCAAGCTGGGATTTAACAAGTAATCCTCCCGAACCACAGGCCGGGTCATAAACCTCCTGCCCCTGTTCAGGATCTAATATGTAGGCCATAATCCACCCAACTTCTTTGGGAGTGTAAAACTCTCCTGCACTCTGTCCCTGCCCTTCTGCAAACTTGCGAAGCAAATATTCGTATGCCCTTCCAAGAATATCAGGCTCAGCATCTTTTAAACCAAGCCTATGCCTGCTGATAATCTCTATCATATTACTTAACTTACCATCATCTATTATTCTCTGCCCGCTTACAGTGGCATTAAAATCAACTATGTCAATTACCCCCTGTAATTTTGGGTTTTCTTTTGCTATCGCACGAATTGCATCCGTCAATTTCTCTCCGATTTTGGTTGTCTGCTTTCTTATTTCCGACCAGACTGCCTGTTTTGGAATAAATAATCTCACCAGACTATGGTCTTTTGAGACAATCTCCAATGCGGTTTTCCCATCACCAAATTCCTCAGAAAGCCTTTTAATCTCATCCTCAAAAACATCAGAGAGTCTTTTCATAAAAACCAAAGGTAAAATATAATCCTTAAATTTCGGAGCATCCACGGCCCCCCGAATACTACAAGCAGCATTCCATAACCATGTTTCAAGAGTTTTTATGTCTAACATATATCAACCAATCTCCTTAAAATTTAATAACTTTTCTATGATCTCTTCTCTGAACAATTCTTGTCCCATCTGATACAAAGTTACTTTTCTTCTCATCTAACTCCAATGAGCCATTATATTCCTCAACTTTTGGATAAACCTTAAAGATTTTTTAATTCTGGGGTAACCTTTTAATTTTTAGAATATGGTATTGACTCATAAAGACCGATTTTTTTATAGCAGCGCTTCCCAAATCCTCGGGCTTGTTGCGCTACATACTATTTCCAAACCTTCAACTGTTCAAATTTCACTTTAAATTTCTTAAAGAATTTCTCAATCTTTTCCTTTTGCTCATAAGGGATCATTACACAACCTGCAGAAAGTTTCTGGCCGCCTATCTCTTGCAATAAACCTTTATACTTGTATCCTTTTCTGGTCTGTTCGTAAAGTTGTCTGTTAAATCGCACCTTATCTTTCTGAGGTAAGCTGCTTATCTGAAAAGAGTAAATCAGATAAGGTTTTTGTTGCAGTAATATAGCAGACGGTATGTCGGATGGTTCTCTCAGGTAGAGAATCTTCCCCTCCTGAAAGATGTTCTGCAGTAAACCCGTATCTGTTTTCTGCAATTCAACTATGGTTCTTATGGTTGGCTGGATATTTCTGCCTATTTCAGATTCAAGCTCTATTACTTTATCGTGTATCTCTTTCTGGGTCTTATCTTCGGTGGTAAGTATAAACAAATCAAGGTCTGATCTTGAAGTAAATTCTCCTCTGGCAAGACCGCCATAAAGGATAATAGATTTTACATCCTCAATTTTGGAAAGTTCTTTGGCTATCTTTTTAAGTATTCTCTTCATAAATCTTCACTTCAAATCTTTTTTCATCCTTTCGCCTTTCGTTACTGTAACGAATTATAGCTGTTTTGTCAAGTTTTTCGTTATTGTAACGAAGCGGATAGATTATTTTAAAAAATATCTCTCGATCACTAATCAGTTCGAGGTCTTCCAGGGTGTACAGCATAATTCGGGAAAAGCATGAGTTACCTGGAATATTAACCTCTTAATTTTACATTCAGATTAAACTTCTTTAAAATCCCGGATATCTCGGATAATTTTTCTTCCGAAGGAGGTGGTGTGGTTGCTAACTTATAAGTCCTTCCCAATCTTCTGTATTTATCTATGCCTATATAGTGATAAGGGAAAAGATTCACCTGAGCTATCTTTAAGGAAGATAAAAATTCTCCCGTTTCCTTGATATTTTGATCATCATCATTTAGGCCAGGAATAACCGGAAAACGAACCAAGATATTATGGTGTACCGAGGAGAGGTTCTTTAAATTTTCTAAAATGATCTCATTAGATACCCCGGTATATTTGTGGTGTTTTTTGCTATCCATTATTTTAAGGTCGTACAAAAATAAATCTACTTTGGGGCTTATTTTATTTAAAATTTCCCAGGAAATATATCCGGAGGTATCGACTGCAGTGTGAATCTTCTTTTCTCTGCAACCATTAAGGAGCCCCCCTAAAAATTCAGATTGTCCCAAGGGTTCCCCACCGGAGAAGGTCACTCCCCCGCCAGATTCTTCATAAAATACCAGATCTTTTTCTATTTCTTTTATTACCTCTTCGATGGTTAGTTTTTCCCCTATCATTTCTCGGGCTAGAGCCGGGCATTTTTCTATACACTTTCCGCAAAGAATACATTTCTCTTTTTCAGTAACCGGAATACCATTTTTTATCTGAATAGCATCGGAAAGACAAATCGTAGAACATGCTCCGCAACCTATACATCTATCTCCCCAAAATATCATTTCCTGCTCGCTTAACTGGCTTTCCGGATTTTGACACCACCAGCAACTAAGCGGACATCCTTTTAAAAAAACGGTAGTCCGAATTCCTGGTCCATCATGAATCGAATATCTTTGAATATTAAAAATTATTCCGGTAGTCATGGGTATTTATCCTTACTCATCATAAATGGGTTATCTATAAATAAATAATAATCAGGTAGACCATTTTACTTTATCACAATTATTTCTTTTGTAAAATGATTTATTACTTCAGGCCCATCTGCTCCAATTACGACGATATCTTCAATTCTCATACCAAATTTATTTTGCATATAGATACCTGGTTCTATACTAAATGCCATTCCTCTTTCTAGTACTTGTTTGTTTCCAGTCTTTATATAGGGTGCTTCATGAACACTAATACCAATACCGTGACCGGTTCTATTAAGAAAATATTGGCCATAACCTTCGCTTTTAATTATATCTCTTGATGCTTTATCCACATCTTCTGCTTTCACTCCTTGTTTTGCTGTCTCTTCTCCTGCTTTATTTGCCCTTAGAATAATATCATAGACCTTTTTTTCTTCATCAGTTATTCCACCTACAAATACGGTTCTGGAAATATCAGAGCAATAACTTTTATATTTACAACCTAAATCTAAAATAATTATATCTTTTTCTTGAATTACTCTTGAATCCTCACAATAATGTGGCATCGAACTATTAGGGCCTGAAGCAATAATAGGTTCAAAGGATAATCCATCAGCTCCTTTTTGCATAAATAGCTCTTCTATCTTTTTCTTAATATCTCCCTCTGTTATACCAGGGGATATATAATCAATGATTTCACCCATAACTTCATCAGCTAATTTTGCGGCTTTTCTTAATTTTTCTATTTCACTCTCATCTTTTATAACTCTAAGCATTTCTAAAATATTGTGTCCATTAATAAATTTAGCATTTATTTTTTCTTGAATATCTATCAAATTTATCGCTGCAATACCATTGTTGACACCGATATTCTTACCCGCCAATTTATAGCGGTTAATCGCAATCACAACTGTATTAACAAATCCTTCATGATCTCCCCATTTATAAATATCGGTATCATTATCAAGCCTATCCCTAATTTCCTCATAGGTAATTTCTGGTGAAATATAGAAATATCTTTTATCTGATAATAGAAATAGTGCTTGAAATCTTTCATCAGGCTGTGGTGAATAGTTCATTAAAAATTCTAAATCAGCTGAAGGACCAATCATCATAGCATCAACATTATTTTTAACCATTATCTCACCAAGCTTATTACCATATTTTTTATTTAGCATTTTAATTCTCCTTCAATTTATTTTTTATATTTTTTTTGATCATCGAAGAGACCGAAGCACATGCCCAACAATTTCCTAAATTACGCAAGATACTCAGAATAGAGGGTAAGGACACCATAATGATACCATCTACCGCTTAAAAGATAAAGATTTAAATCTTAAGAGCTTTTTGCTTTGTAAGATATTTTTTGGTTTTTAGTCACTGATCAAGCCTGCTCAAGAGGTAAATTACAACAGGTCTATATGAAGTAATGACCTATTTTTTATTG
>NZ_PFKO01000273.1:0-2592 GCF_002784285.1 Candidatus Infernicultor aquiphilus | reverse complement strand
GGGCCCGGGTAGAATTAAAACCATTTTATAATCACTTGGAGCCTTTGCTATTCCTGATATAGACAACGCACTGACTAAAAAAATTACTAACATTCCTACTATAAAAAACCTTAAATATTTTATTTTCATTTTTTCATTACCACCTAATTTTTATTTTTTAATTTAACAAAATTAATTATTCAGGCACTAATACTATTTTTCACCTCCTTCCTCTATTATTAGAATTAAATTTTACAAAACTGAAGCCTATCACCTCCTCAAGAAATTATTTATTTTTAGCATCATCTCTTCTGTAGGTAAATATAAGTTCTCGTCTGGCCCTTTAAGACTTTTTAATGACTCTGATTGGTAACTATTGCTTCTTTCCCTCCTGCTTCCAGTTAAAATTCGATTAATTCCAAATCTTTTAATTATTACTTTACCTTGCTCTTCACCAATTCCCCATATCCTTTTTCCCCAATTACCCCTTCATAGTCTTTATATACTATTTCCCCACGGAGGATAGTCATGTATATTTTCCCTCTTAAAGTCTTCCCGGCGAGGGGAGAGTATTTTCCTTTACTTTTCAGCTTTGAGGGCTCTACGGTCCATTCTTTATCCAGGTCTACAACAGAAAAGTCTGCATCACTTCCTACCTGAATGGCTCCCTTTTGGGGATAAAGTCCGTACCTTTTAGCCGCATTCTCAGACATTAATTTTTGAATTTCAGTTAAATTTAATCTACCACTGTGATAGCCATAGTGGAGCAAAGTAGGAACAACTAACTGTGTACCGGGGATACCGGCGTAATTCTTCCAGATATTAGGAGATGATTTTTCTTCCGGATATTTCCCCGCTGCATGGTCGGTGCAAATAAAATCAATGGAACCATCTTTTAATCCTTCCCAGAGTGCATTTTGATCTTCTTCTCTACGTAAAGGTGGTGCAATTTTCAAAATCGATCCCCTTCTTTTAAGGTCTTCAACGGTAAAAATTAAATACTGTGGGCAGGTTTCGGTAGTTACATCTAATTTATGAGCTTTGGCCCAGCGAATAATATTTAATCCTGCCTTGGTAGAAAGGTGTACTAGATGCAGTTTATTCCCGACTTTTTCAGTAATCCCGACTACCGACCAGATGGCCTCTGGTTCTGCCTCATATGTCCTTCCCTCAGACCAGCTCTCGGGATCTTCTCTCCCCATCTCCTGCATCAGATGAGAATAATATTCCACCAAATAATAATCCTCTGCGTGTACCGCGCAAACCAGATTTAAATCTTTCAATATTCTAAAGGTTTTATCCATATCCGGGAGCGGCATCCTGGGGTAGAGTTCCATCCCGGAAATGGTATAAAATTTTACTCCGATGATACCTCTATCTTTTAATTCTTTTAAGCTTTTCTTATATTCTCCTGATTCTACTTGCTCCGGGGTTACCCCTCCCCAGAAGGCAAAATCTACATAGGCTTTTGGTTTTACTATCTTTAGTTTGTAATCATAATTTGAAGCAGTGGTAATCGGTGGAATAGAAGTACAAGGCATATCGATAATAGTAGTAATACCCCCTGCTGCTGCACTCTTAGTCCCGGTCTCAAAATCTTCTCTCTCCGTAAATCCAGGGTCATCAAAATGCACATGAGGGTCAATAAAGCCAGGGAATACTACCTTTCCTTGGGCATCAATTTCTTTTTTCACAGAAAGCAATGCCTCATCTCCTGGTACAATATCTTTTATCTTCCCCTTTTCCACATAGATGTTTACTTCTTTCCACTCTTCATTTTTCACCATCCGGGCATTTTTAATTCTTAGCACCTTATCTCCTCTTGGTTTCCCATTTTAAATGAAATTATTTTAATTATAACATTATCTTATGTATATTTAAAGTTTTCTGCGGGTTCGATGAATCGAGCCCCTACACTTGTTTTTTAATTTTATGAATAATCGTTAAATTCTTTAATCTAATTTTTAAAGAATCGGGATCGGTAAAAAGAATAGAGTTGATGCCGATTTCTTGCGCAGAAAGGACATTTTCTTCCGTATCATCTATAAAAACTGCCTCTTCGGGTTTAACGCCCTCACTTCTCAGAATATGCCGATAAAAATCCGGATCAGGTTTGGATAGGCCAATTAAATTAGAGGCATAAACTGCATCGAAAATATCGTAATCGCCTTGATTTAAAAGATAGTAATAATGCGAATCAATAGTGTTAGTGCCACAAACAACCCTTGAATTATTTTTAAGTTGTTTTATTATATCCTTTGTATCCTGATTTATTCCCGGGTTAAAAAATTTACCAAATAATTCCTCTTTCACTTTCTTTCCATATCTTAAAGAAAATCTTACCCAAAATTCATTACTGTTAATTTTTCCATCAAGAAGTTTTCTAAAATTTTCACCAACACAAATAAAAAAATTTTCTTCAGTAATTCCCAGATAATCACTTATAACGGGAATATCATTAAAGTCACAACACAAGACGCCCCCCATGTCGAAAATAAAAAGTTTTTCCATAATCATCCTTTCCTGGAAGAATATAAGTCTGCCCCACTTAAGAAATACTTGGAGAGTTTAAAAAATACAATCAATATGGGAAGGCTTGCCATAGCAGCTACT
>NZ_PFKO01000192.1:0-2637 GCF_002784285.1 Candidatus Infernicultor aquiphilus | reverse complement strand
TGCCTTCCTTAAAAAAAATGTTTTTCATTATATTACTTATTAATTCCTCTGAACCCCTTTTAGTTAACGAAACTACAGTAGGTCCTGAACCGCTTAGGGCTACCCCTGCTAAACCTGTTCTCTTTATTTGAGAAAACATCTCTTCGATTCCTGGTATAAAGGGAGCCCTAAAAGGCTGGTGTAGCTTATCCTCCATAGCCTCTGCTAATACTTCCCAATTTGAATTCTGTAACGCATTAACCAGAAGGGCAGACCGGCTTAAATTAAATACCGCATCGACAAGGGAGGTCTTAGATGGTAACACTCTTCTCATCTCTTCGGTGCTTAAAGAAAAATCCGGTATCGCTAACACAGCTCGTAAATCAGCCGGAGTATCTATCCTGGCCCACTTTATCTCCTCTTGCTCTGTTTTATAGGCTAAGGTAAGCCCTCCCATTAAAGCAGGGACAATATTATCCAGGTGTCCCTCTAAAGAAAGAGCTAATTCCAGCATCTCTTGAAAAGATAGTTCAATCTTACAGATTCTGGCTGCTCCCATTATTCCTCCTATTATTGCGGCTGCGCTACTACCCAACCCTCTGGTAACTGGAATTTGATTAAAAGTCTTTATCTTTAATCCTTTTTTAGATTTATCCTGACCTATCTTTTTTAAAACTAGTTCAGCTGATTTGCCGATTAAAGTATCCTTTTTGACCGAAAACTTTTCTGCCCCTTCTCCCTGGTATTCAATAACCAAACCTTTTTCTGTCTCTTCTATCTCCAGATTTAAATATAATTTTAAAGCCAAGCCCAGGCAATCAAAACCCGGTCCTAAGTTAGCGGTAGTCGCCGGAACTCTAATTTTTATCATAGATTCTCTCCTTTGAATTCGTTAGCTAGTTAATTGGTTAATTGGTTAGCTAGTTTAATACTAAATCCTCAACCAACCGGCTAACCTTGTAATTCTTTTCTTTTTACTCATTACATATTACTCATTACTTTATTCTATACGCGATATTTGATACTAATTTATCTTCTAGCTCCTGGATTCTGGCTTCTTCCTTCTTCACTATACACTAAACGCTGCGCGCTCTACACTAATTTAAATTTCCACCACTCTAATGGTACTGCATATTTTTTCTACGCATTCTAAGCGAGCAACTTCCTTTAAAGCCTCCTGTACACTACCTTCTTTGGCCTGATGGGTTAAAAAAACAATATCTACTACTTCTCCGGCCTCTCCCTTTTGTATAACCGAAAGAAAGCTGACTTTTTTCCTGGCGAAAACGCTGGCAATCTCTGCTAAGACCCCGGGCCTATCTTTTACTCTAATCCTTAAATAATAAGGAGAATAAGTTTGGCTGAAATCCCTGATCTTTTTCTTTTCAAAATAGTTATAGCGATTATTGTAATTATCATAATTTTTAATTATATCTACTATATCACTGACAATCATGCTTCCCGCAGGTAAAGCTCCGGCTCCCAGACCGGAAAATGTTAGGTCTCCAAACTCTCCTCCCCGAACTAAAATTCCATTGTAGGCACCGCCAATATTAGCCAAAGCATGCCTTTTAGGTATTAATGCCGGATGAACCCTTATATCTAAATCCGGACCTGTGTTTCGGGCCAAAGCCAAGAGTTTAATGGTATAGCCTAACTCTCGGGCATATCCGATATCCAGCTTAGAAATATTTCTTATCCCTTCGTAATAGATATTGTTCGGATCGATCTTCGCTCTGAAGGCAATGGCAGAAAGAATAAATATCTTGTTAAAGGCGTCAAACCCATCAATGTCTTTGCGTGGGTCGGCCTCGGCATACCCCTTCTCCTGAGACTCTTTTAAGGCCTCTTCATAATCTTTGCCCTCTTCGCTCATCTTGGTGAGAATATAATTGGTCGTACCGTTTAAAATTCCCATTATTTCTTTTAATTTGTAGGAAGTAAGGGAATTAGAAAGCGCCCCGATAATAGGAATTCCGCTGGCAACGCTTGCCTCAAAAAGAAAATTCACTTTATTTTCCCGGGCTAAATCTAAAATCTCATATCCCGCTTTGGCTATCACTTCTTTGTTGGCAGTAACCACGTGTTTTCCTGAGTTGAGAGCTTGCATAATCAGGCTTTTTGCCGGCTCAAAACCGCCTATGGTCTCTACTATGATATCAATTTCCGGGTCAGCAACTACCTCCTGGGCGGAGTTGGTAAAAATTTTATAAAGATTTTTGTCGAGAAGAATTTTATCCTTGTCTTTATCTGCTAATTTTTTTAATACTATTTTTTTTGGATATATCTTTTGCTCGATAAATTCTTTATTTTCCTGCAAAATCTTAATAGTGCCCTGACCTACCGTACCCAATCCTAATATGCCGATATTTATGATTTCTTTTTTCACAATTATCTACCACCCTTTCAATTATAAAAAAATCTTTCGCCTTATATGTTAAATATAAAGACGAAAGATTTTCGTGGTTCCACTTTATTTCCCTGAAAATAACATGTTTTCAGGGCTCTATTAATAGCTGTATGGGTCCTCTCCCGAAAGATTTACTCTTTTTACAAGATTCATCTTAGCCTCCGGGCTGGTCTTCGATTAAAAAATTTTAATCTACTCTTCCCATCATCGGCCTATTATTAAATTTTTATAATTTTAACACCCGAATT
>NZ_PFKO01000069.1:0-11902 GCF_002784285.1 Candidatus Infernicultor aquiphilus | reverse complement strand
CTTCATATAGACCTGTTGTAATTTACCTCTTGAGCAGGCTTAATCAGTGACTAAAAACCAAAAAATATCTTACAAAGCAAAAAGCTCTTTTTATGTAATTCTTTATTTATTTTTCTGCTTTTGTTATAATACTAGAAATCTTTGATTCCCTATGGGCTTGAGAAATTAAGCTCCTATATTATTGTGGGTTCAATGAATCGAATCCCTACAATTATTTGAAAATAGAGATTGCCACGGGTATCACTCAATATTATTTGAGTGCCACCCTCGCAATGACATTGACCGGTGAGACACCAGTCCTAAAATAAAAATCAAATTAACCTCTATCTTAATCTTTCCCCTCAAACAAGAGGAGCGTATGAATAATGTAATATATCATTTGATTTGCAATATATTATGTTATATATTACAATTGAAATGCAATATATTAGATCAGGAGAACCAAAATGGATAAAAACAAATTAAAAGAATTATTAATTGAATATAAGAAAAGTTTCCTTGCCAATAGAACTGATTTGGTTAGAAGGGAAGTTCAAGACAATATGGAAAAATTTATTAAATTTAAAGAAGTGGTAATGATTACAGGCACAAGAAGGGGCGGTAAATCTTCTTTAATGAAATTGATTTGCGATGACCTTATAAAGAAATATCAAGTTCCTCCTTCTAGCATTCTTTACCTAAATTTTGAAGATGAAAGATTTATCGAGTTTAATACTGGTGATTTTTCTCAGATTTATGAACTTTATCTACAAATAAACAAACCCACTGGAAGGCAATATTTCTTTTTAGATGAAATTCAAAATGTATCCGGGTGGGAAAGATGGGTAAATAGATTATATGAAAATGAAAATATAAAGATATTTATTACTGGTTCTAATGCTAGTTTATTAAGGTCTGAAATATCTACCGCCTTAACCGGAAGGAATAGAGTAATAATCAATTTTCCTTTTTCATTCAGGGAATTTTTGGTTTTTAAGAATTATAGATTAGAGGAAAATGATTTTTATCAAACCGAGAAAAGAGCAATAATAAAAAGTTTTTTTCAAGAATATCTAAAATTAGGCGGTTATCCCGAGATAGTAAAAATTAATGACCCAACTCTCTTGGAACAATATTTTAAGGATACCATCTACCGAGATATCCTGCCCAGATATTCTATAAAAAAGATAAAAGAAATACGGGAATTATGTTTGTTCCTGGCTTCTAATCTCGGATCAATCCATAGTTATAACAAATTGCTTTCTTTGATAGGAGTAAAAAGCATTAATACTGTAAAGAGTTATTTGGAAATCTTAGAAGAGGTGTTTTTATTTTTTCAAATCAACTTGTTCGACTATTCTATTAAGCGGCAAATTTACAATCCCTCTAAAATCTATATTATTGATACTGCCTTAGGAAATTCTATATCCTTTAAATTTTCAGAGAACCCAGGACATATTTATGAAAATCTGGTATTTTTGGAATTAAAAAGAAGGAATAAAGAAATTTACTATTGGAAATCGAAAAAAGGTAAAGAAGTTGACTTTTTAATAAAGAGAGGGTTAGAGATAGATGAAGCTATTCAGGTTTCGTATAATTTGAATTATAAAAAAACCTTAGATAGAGAGATTGAGAGTTTATTGATGGCCAAAGATGAATTTAGAATAAAGTATTTGACTATTATTACTGAAGATGAAGATATAGAAAAAGAAATAGGTAATACAAAAATAAAAATAATTCCATTGTGGAAATGGCTGTGTATACAACACATTTTTGAAAATAAATAGGGACACCTTGGGCTCAAGTTGCAAATGAAGCACCATAATTAGTTAAAGTAAATATTATTCTAAAAAATAGGCGATTTATAATAAAATATTAGCTCGCCTATTTTTTATTCTATTTGACCGGCGAGACGCCTGTCCTGCGGATTCTATGGTGATTTTTGGTAGGGGGCGGATTCATTCATCCGCCCCGAATTCCTTACGGGCTTGATAAATCAAGCCCCTACAAACACAAAAATTCTTATTCTTTAAATCAAGCCCCTACTTTTTAAGTAATTTGTGAAATATTCTTATACCTATCCGCTAAACGCTATACGCTAAGTATAGTGAATGAAATTTGAATTAAATAATAAATTTGTTAAGCAATTATTCTTTAATTCATAAAATTGCTTCTAAAAAGGTTTCTTTTTTTTGTATAATTTCTTTCGGGGTGTATCCTAAGGCTTCTATGGGTTCAAAAACTTGTCCTGCGGCTAAACCCAATATTTCCAATCTTTCTCTTAAGTTCATATTTTTAAAATCATCCGAAATAACTATTAAGTCAATATCGCTATCTTCACGAGGGTTACTTTTAGCATATGAACCATAGAGAATAATTTTATCAGAATTAATATTAAATTTCCTTAATTCTTGTTTAAATCTTTCTATTATTTCTTTAATGTCTTGTGCTTTTTTAAGCATTCATGAATCTCCTTAGTATTAGAAAGATATTCTTCTGCAACGCTTTTAGGATAGGCTTCCAATATTTTTAAAAAGTCTTCAGGGTATCTGGTAACTATGCTTGCATTATTTATTTTAGCCATAAAATTAAATAATTCTAAAGGAAGTTGTATATTTCCTAATTTAAGCATGAATTCAGCTGTATTTAAATCATATTCTGCAGATTTAATAAAATTATTAGTATCTTTACGCATTTTTTACTCTTTTTTGATATATTTAGGCATTTTTATTTTCAAGTAATCTTATATTATTATTTTAGTATTTGTATTATATCATAAATTTAAAGAATATTAGTAAAAAATAGATTAAAGTAAATTCCATAGAAGGAAATTTTATCTTTTCCTTAAAAAAATGAGTTAGTGTAAACTTTAGCGGGGTATACCTTCTTTATTTATTTTCCTGCTTTTGTTATAATATTAAAAATTACAATATAAAAATCAAATTCTCCCTCACCCTAACCCTCTCCCGCGCTGAGGGGAGAGGGAAATATGAAGGAATAGATTAATTTCTTCAGGGGGGGGGAGAGGGGAAATAGTATAAAAATAATTGAATTGTGTATTGTTTAGTGTTTAATTAATACAGGAGGTGATGTACATGAAAAGGTTAAATATTACCTTGCCAGAAAAAATTGCCCAAGAAATACAAAATATCCCTAACAAGAGTAACTTCATTGCCGAAGCTATAAAAGAAAAGATTGAGAAGATAAATAGAAAAAAGTTGGATCAGCTTTTAATAGAAGGATATAAAGCAACTAAAAGAGAAGATAAAGAAATTAACCAGGAGTGGGAGAAGATTACTCTGGAAGGATGGAAATAATATGGATTCTCCAAAAAGAGGTGAGATTTGGTTTGTATCCTTAGTAAAATGCAATCAAATTCGAACTGTAGATAAAAAAAGACTTATCAATTTTGTAAGTACTTTACTTCCTGAAAAATTAGAAATGATAGAGAAAGCACTTTTAATTCATCTTGACGTTAACTAAGTTTGGAGTAATTGGAGTAAATAAAAAAGAATAAATAAACAGGGACACATCTCTGCCTGTGCGTGTACGCACGCAGACGGGCCATTTTATTAACTGTTATTGCAAATAAGGCAGTATAATTAATTAAAGTAAATATTATTCTAAAAAATAGGCGAGTTATAATAAAATATTAGCTCGACTATTTTTTATTCTATTTGACAGGCGAGACGCCTCTGTCCTGTGGATTTTATGGTGATTTAATGAATAAGGTTGACTGCAATGACTTTATTTCTCTTTATTTATTTTACTACTTTTGTTATAATAATATAAATCATTAATTTGCTATGTGCTTGATAAATTAAGCTTCTCTATCATTGCGGGTTCGATGAATCGAACCCCTACATTATATAATAGACAGGCGAGCCTGCCCTCGTGAAAGCGGGAGACGCCTGTTCTACAGGCTTGGTGGATTTATTTCCCCCTCAACCTGACCCTCTCCCGCCGAGGGGAGGGGAATATTAGGGAATAAAGAAATATATTTTTGAATTTGTGATTGCCACGGGTAGCACTCAATATTGTTTGAGTATCACCCTCGCAATGACATTGATCGGTGAGACGCCAATTTTTAATAAAAAATAAGATTAAGATAAGGAGTTATAGGATAATAATTTAAAATGAAAAAACAAAAAGAAGAAAATAAATTATTAGAATTGTTTAGACCTTATGTTCCTCAAGCGGTAACTTCCAGAATATTAGAAGGACAAGCAAGCTTACCCAGCGAAAGAAGAGAAGCTACCGTAATATTTCTGGACATAAAAGACTTCACCCATTTTGCTGAACATTTAGATCCCGAAGAAGCTATTGAAATATTAAATCAAATATTCCAACCCATCATCAATATTATCTATAAATACGAAGGCTCAATCAATAAATTTTTGGGTGATGGTTTAATGATTGTCTTTGGAACACCGTATTCTCGCGAGAATGACCCGGAGAGAGCATTTAGAGCAAGTTTGGAAATGATGGAATCTATCCAAAAAAATGGTGTAATAAAGATTGATAATGAAAAAATAAAATTGAAAGCGAGAATTGGAATCAATACCGGTTTATGCATCTCTGGTGAGATTGGTTCACCTACCAGAAAAGAATTTACAGTTATCGGAGACACAGTTAATTTAGCTTCTCGTTTACAAGTTAACGCTCCAACGGGAGAAATTATGGTTGGCGAAAGAACCTATCAAAAGATTAAGGATAATTTTAAATTTACTCATTCTCGTAAATTAAAGATAAAAGGCAAGAAAGATTTGATTAATGTATACACCTTAAAGAGTTAGAAAAAAATTTTTACTTTTTGAGAGATAAATTATGTCTAAAGATAAAGATCCTTATAGTAAATTAAAAAAGCAGCTGCATTTGGCTAGAATAATTTACCACATACCTAATTTTATAAAATTATCTTTAAGGTTGCTTAAAGATAAGAGAGTGTCTTTTTTTCCTAAATTGTTAGTATACGGAGCAATTGTATATTTTTTATCTCCTTATGATTTATTGCCTGATTTTTTGATTCCTTTCTTGGGATATTTTGAAGATATTATTATATTAATTTTTTGTTTAATCGGCTTAGTTAAATTAAGTCCACCAGAGGTTGTAGAAGGGCATGTAAAGGCAATCGATATAGAAAATAAGCAAAGATATAGATTTTTTCGTTGAGAAAGGGTTATTAATTTTATGCAAATTGGGATTAAATCATTAGGGTGTCCAAAAAATTTAGTAGATACTGAAATAATTTGTGGAATATTAAAAGAAAAAGGGCACCAGATAAGCGGACAAATTAATAATTCAGAAATAGTAATTATAAATACCTGCAGTTTTATAAAAGATGCGGTAGAAGAATCAATAGAAGAGATTCTTTCTCTGGTTAAATTGAAAAAAGAAGGTAAAATAAAATATATCATAGTAATTGGTTGCCTCCCTCAAAGATATAAAAATAATAATTTAAGTCAGGAACTTCCCGAAGTAGATGCTTTTTTAGGTGTTGGAAATTTGTTAGAGATTAATGATATAGTAGAAAGAGTTTTACAGGGTGAACAAATCTATAAAATAAACTCTAATTCCGATTTTCTTTACCCTAAAACTGCCCTAAGGACTATCTTAACCCCCCAACATTACGCTTATATTAAAATATCAGAAGGTTGCCAGAATAATTGTTCTTATTGCCTGATTCCGCAAATAAGAGGAAATTATCGTAGTAGAAAAATAGAAGATATAATTACAGAAGTGAAAATGTTATCTGAAAAACAAAAACTTTCCGAGGTAATTTTAGTCGGTCAAGATACTACTTTATATGGAATTGATCTCTATAAAGAATATAAATTGGCTGAATTATTAAAAAGACTTTCTCTTCTTGAGTTAGAAAATTTAAAATGGATAAGACTTTTATATACTCATCCGGCTCATTATAATGATGAATTAATCGAAGTGATAGCCAATTATACCAGGATATGCCCGTATTTAGATTTACCTTTACAACATATCAGTGATAGAATATTAAAAAAAATGAATAGGCCAATTGATAAAAGATATATTATTGATTTGATAAATAGGTTAAGAGATAGAATTCCTAATTTAGCTTTGCGTACTACTTTTATGGTGGGATTTCCGGGAGAAACCGATCAAGATTTTGAAGAATTGTTGAATTTTGTAAAAGAAGTCCGATTTGAAAGGTTAGGGGCATTTATTTATTCCCAAGAAGAAGGAACTCCAGCCCATAATTTTTCCCAGCAAATTCCTAAGCGAATAAAGAAGGAACGGTTAGAAAAATTAATGATTACTCAACAGAAAATTTCTAAAGAAATAAATTCTTCTTACCTAGGAAAAGAAGTAGAAGTTTTAGTTGATGAAATATCTTCCGGCAAATCAAAGTTAGCCATTGGCCGCACGGAAGCCAATGCCCCCGAGATAGATGGAAAGGTAATCATAAAAACAGATAAAGTTTTGGCTGGGGAGTTCATGAAAGTAAATATTATGGAAACTTCTGAATATGATTTAGTGGGTGAAATTAGAAAATAATGGAAAAATATGGAGAGGGAGGTATTAATCTTGATTAAAGAAAGATTAAAAATATTTAGAGATAAAATAGAAAAAGAAAATATAAAAATCGAAGGATTTTTAGTTACTAACTTAAAAAACTTATATTACTTAAGTGGCTTTGATGGAGAAGGAATTGCCCTGATTACTAAAGATGAAAACTATTTGTTAACTGATTCACGTTATACTGAGCAAGCTCAAAAAGAAAGCCCAGATTTTAAAATTATAACTGAAGAGCCAAACCATAAAAATGCTCGAATAGAGGCATTAGATAAAATAATAAAGAAAAAAAAGATAAAAAAAATAGCTTTCGAAAGTAATACTTTAAGTTATACTGATTATTTGAAATATTTCCATAGCTTTAAATCTATAGAATTTTTACCTACTAATAATCTAATTGAACAGATAAGAATGATTAAGGATAAAGAAGAAATTACTATCATCAAAAAAGCGGCTCAAATAACTACCGAAACTTTAAAAGAAGTATTTGAAATGATTAAACCAGGTATACGAGAGCTTGATATTGCTACCGAGTTATCTTATACTATGAGGAAAAAGGGTGCCCAAAAAGAGGCTTTTGACTTTATTATTGTATCAGGGGAAAGATCGTCTTTAGTTCATGGAAAACCGTCCGAGAGAAAAATTATTGAAAATGAACTAATCATTATTGATATGGGGGCAAATTATCAAAATTATAATTCGGATATAACTCGAACTATAATCTTGGGGAAAGAAAATGAAAAACAAAAAGAGATATTTTCTATTGTCTTAGAAGCCCAGGAAAAAGCCCTTGAATTTTTAAAACCAGGGATAAAATGCAAAGAAGTAGACTTTATTGCGCGGAATATAATTGAAAAAAAGGGTTATGGAAAATATTTTGGCCATAGTTTAGGTCATGGAGTAGGGTTAGATATTCATGAATTGCCCCGTGTTTCTTTTAATGATGAAACTATTCTTTTACCCGGAATGGTAATAACCATAGAACCGGGGATATATTTACCTGAGACTGGTGGAGTCAGGATTGAAGATTCAGTACTGATTACCGAAGAGGGATATGAAATATTGACCTGGTTTCCTAAAATTCTTAATTTATAAAATATATAAAGACGGGTCGGATAAATCCGACCCCTACAAAGAACAAAGAACATAAAGACGGGGTGGATGAATTTACCCCCTACAAAAGCAATAAAGAAGAGGCGGATGAATCCGCTCCCTACAAAGAACAAAGAACATAAAGACGGGTCGGATAAATCCGACCCCTACAAAAGCAATAAAGAAGAGGCGGATAAATCCGACCCCTACAATAATACAATTCTAAATTTAAATAATTTAAATTTTTCCGTTTGTTTTAAAAAAAATAAATGAAAATAAGAATGAATAAAAATAAAAAAGTAAAAGTTGTAAAAAATGGTGAGGTAGGGGTTCGATTTATCGAACCCGCAGGAAGTGTACCAAAAAGAAAAGAGATAAGATTAAAAAGCTATGATTACAAATCAAATGGTTATTATTTTATTACCATTTGTACTTACAGAGGAAAACCATTTATCAAGAAATACGAAGAAATAATAGAGAACATTTTATTATCTTTGCCAGAACGTTTTTCTGGCTTAACAATTGATTGGTATATCCTTATGCCCACCCATCTTCATATGATTTTTGTATTTAACGAAGTAGAAAAAGATTTACCAGAAATAGTTAGGGCCTTTAAGGCTCTGGTTACCAGAAACACGAGAATGAAATTTTGGCAGAGAAATTATTATGAACATGTCATAAGAAATGAGTACGCTCTGTTAAAAATAAGGGAATATATTCAAAGTAATCCTTTAGTAGAAAATATAAAATTTGAAGAGTTTTATAAGGACGGGTCGGATAAATCCGACCCCTACAAAGAACAAAGAACATAAGGACAGGGTGGATGAATTTACCCCCTACAAAAGCAATAAAGAAGAGGCGGATAAATCCGACCCCTACAAAATATAAAGAGGAGGGAATATATGAATAATTTAAAGAAAGTTGATCCTGAAATTTTTGAAGCTATAAAAAATGAAGAAAATCGTCAAAAAAATACCATCGAACTAATTGCCTCAGAAAATTTTGTATCTTCCGCAGTATTGGAAGCCCAGGGTTCAGTCTTAACCAATAAATATGCAGAGGGGTATCCTGGTAAAAAATATTATGGTGGGTGTAAATACATTGATATAGTAGAAAATTTAGCCATTGCCAGGGCTAAAGAAATATTTAAAGCTGACCATGCTAATGTTCAGCCACATTCTGGCTCACAGGCAAATATGGCAGTTTATTTTAGTGTCTTAGAAGTAGGAGATACCATTTTAGCGATGAGCCTTTCTCATGGAGGACATCTTACTCATGGAAGTCCAGTTAACTTTTCGGGAAGATTCTTTAATATCGTCCCTTACGGAGTAGGAAAAGATACTGGACGAATTGATTATGATAACTTGCGAGATTTAGCTTTAAAGCATAAACCAAAATTAATCATTGCTGGAGCGAGTGCTTATCCTCGTGAAATAGATTTTTCCATCTTTAGGTCTATTGCTGATGAAGTAGGGGCATATTTAATGGCTGATATTGCCCATATTGCTGGATTAATTATCGCCGATCTTCATCAAAGCCCTATTCCTTACTGTCATTTTGTTACTAGTACTACTCATAAAACTTTAAGAGGGCCCAGAGGTGGTCTAATTTTATGTAAAGAAGACTATGCTCGAGTAATTGATAAAACTATATTTCCAGGGATTCAAGGCGGACCACTAATGCATGTGATTGCTGCTAAAGCAGTATGTTTTAAACAAGCAATGACTACCGAATTTAAAGAATATCAAAGACAAATCGTTAAAAATGCGAAAATCTTAGCTGCTAAATTAATGGAATTAGATTATAATTTAGTTTCAGGTGGAACAGATAATCACTTAATGTTAGTAGATTTAAGAAATAAAGGAATTACCGGAAAGCAAGCCGAAAAGGCGTTGGAAGAAGCCGGAATTACGGTTAATAAAAATGCGATTCCTTTTGATACCCAAAGTCCTATGATTACCAGTGGAATAAGAATTGGCACACCGGCAGTTACTACCAGAGGGATGAAAGAGAAAGAAATGATTCTGATAGCGGAGATGATTAGTCGAGTTCTAAATAATATAGAAGACCAGAAGATAAAAGAAGAAGTAAGAATAGAAGTAGAAAATATTAATAAGAAGTTTGCTTAAGAAATGAGGGGGGTTTTAATTTGATTTCTATTAGTGATATTAAAAAAGGTATGATCATTGAGTATAAAAATGAAATATATACGATTGTAAATTATCAACATGTAAAAGTAGCCATGAGAGGTGCTTTAATCAGAACCAATCTAAAAAATATTAAAACTGGTATGGTTATTGAAAAAACATTTAAACCCGTAGATAAAATGGAACAAGTAATAATTGATAAAAAAACTATGCAATATTTGTATAAAGATGGTGATAATTATTATTTTATGAATAAAGAAAATTATGAACAAACTTCCTTATCTAAAGAGCAATTAAGTGGTTTAACTGATTTCTTAAAAGAAGGCAATGACGTTGATATTATGTTTTATAAAGAAAAGATGATAGGTGCAGAGTTACCTAATTTTATAAATTTAAAAGTTACTAAAACTATGCCTGGGGTTAAGGGAAATACGGTATCTGGTGCACTTAAACCAGCAACTTTAGAGACTGGAGCAATAATTCAAGTTCCCTTATTCGTCAAAGAAGGTGACGTAGTTAAAATTGATACCAGAGAAAATAAATATTTAGAAAGAGAATGAAAAATGACAAATTACCCAAAAATCATCATGAAAAAAATATAATACGATATGCGAAATAGAGGTGGTATAACTAATGAAAGTTATAAAAAATGATTTAGGAGAAATAAATATTTCTAACGAAACCATCGGAAATATAATCAGTTTAAATTTAGCTGAGGTTAAAGGTGTGGTGGGAAGTAGAAAAACAATTATGAAAGAAATAACTGATATGTTAATGGGAAAGGCAAGTACAAATAACTTAGAAAATGCTTCCCGCACCATAAAAGTAGAAATAAAAGAGAATAATATATTTATAGATTTATTTATTATTATAAAATATGGAGTAAGAATGCCTGATACAGCCTGGGATATTCAAAATAGAATTAAAGAAGAAATAATAAAAAAAATAGGTACAGATATCAGAGAAATAAATATACATATTCAAGGAATTCAATTTCCTAAAAAAACACAGAGCAGGAAAGATTTAGTTGCTTCTAATCTATTTATAAAAGTATTCTAAATGTATTTTAGGTAGTCATTCCATAGGGAGGAACAATGGGAGGAAGAAGATTATCCCGAGAATTAGCCTTAAAAGTACTATTTCAAATTGATTTAGTTAATACCAATATGGAAGAAGCACTAAAATATAACTTTGAAAGTAATGAACTTCCCGAAGAAGTTAAGGAATTTACTATAATATTAGTAAGGGGGGTTATAAGTAATTTAGCTGAAATCGATAAGGAAATTAAAAGCTATACTAATAATTGGTCCTTAGAAAGAATCACCAATATTGATCGAAATATCTTGCGTATAGCTATTTACGAAATATTATATATAGATAATATACCTAAAAGCGTTTCTATTAATGAAGCAGTCGAATTAGCTAAAAAATATAGCACCAAAAGCTCTTTTAGCTTTGTAAATGGAGTTTTAGGGAAAATTAATAAAATAGATAAAATATTGAAGAAAATAGATTAAAAAATTATGGTTAATTATACAGAAGCTAAAATTTATACCGTTTCCAGAATCACTAAATATATAAAAAATCTTTTTGAAAATGATTATAACCTACAAAACGTATGGATATTAGGAGAAATTTCAAATTTTAAATTACATTCCTCCGGGCATATGTATTTTGTACTTAAAGATCAGGAAAGCCAGATTAAAGGTGTGATGTTTAAAGGAAATAACCTTAGCTTACGATTTATGCCTCAGGATGGAATGAAAGTTAAAGTAAGAGGAGATATTAATGTTTATGAAAGGAGAGGGGAATATCAATTATATGTAAAAGAAATTGTAGAAGCGGGTAAAGGTGAGCTTTATTTAGCCTTTGAAAGATTGAAAGAAAAACTTAAGGCGGAAGGACTTTTTTCAGAGGAATTTAAGAAAAAATTACCCCTTATTCCTAAAAATATTGCGGTTATAACTTCCCCTACTGGAGCGGCAATTAGAGATGTTTTAACTATATCGCTAAGAAGATTTCCTAATCTTTCCATCTTAGTTGTTCCTTCTTTAGTTCAAGGAACACTCGCGGCGCGAGAAATTGCTAAAAAGATAGATTTTTTAAATAAACATTTTAATAATTTAGATTTCATT
>NZ_PFKO01000035.1:2317-2596 GCF_002784285.1 Candidatus Infernicultor aquiphilus | reverse complement strand
CACCACTGTTCTTCTTGAATGTGTCTAGACCAACAAGTGCCTCAATATCAATAGCAAGGAAAAAGTGACCCAGAGGCATGGGACATGGGCCTCCAGTCTTTTGATCCACACCAGATACAGCCTTACCGTAAGGACCAGACTGGAAGGCAGTGCTGAGTAGCTCCACCACACACGCCCAGCCGAAGCCCTTGTAGCCACCCATTTCATCGCCGGCACCACCAAGAGGACATAGTGCACACTTTCCTTGAGCCATATCCACAAGAATTCCAGGTGTATCCG
>NZ_PFKO01000035.1:1239-2042 GCF_002784285.1 Candidatus Infernicultor aquiphilus | reverse complement strand
TAATGAGTTGAATTCCTCACTGCTACCATTCCCAATCCCATTTTTTTAGCTTTTTCAATAGCCAGAGCCATAGATTTTTTTGCAATTACCATCCCCATTCCATTATGACCATCAACAACAGCGGTAGTAGGACTATCCTTAACAATTTCAATATTTGTTTTTGGTGACTGGATACCTGCCCTAACCCTATCATAATAGAAAGGTTTTAACCGACCAATACCATGTGAATCTATCCCTCTTTTATCAGCCGTAATCAGCACATCGGCACATATTTTAGCCTCCTCTTCTGGAACTTTTACTCCTTTAAAAACATCTACCATAAAACTTTCTAAGGTATTAAAATCTACCCACACAATTTTTTCTGAATTCTTAAACAAGATTATCCCTCCTTAATTTTTTATATTCAAGTTCCCCTATGGGTTTTAAAAATCGAACCCTATTAAGCTTAATATAACAAAATTAGAAATGTTTTTCAATTATTTAATTTCATTAGTTAGGCAAAAAAGTTTTTACTTTTGTTTTCTCATCTTCTTTTTCTATGGTACCTCTCTTTCTCTTAACTCTATACTTGATACTATCTTATCTTCTAACTTCCTTATTCTATTTTCTTAACTAGCTAACTATCTAACTCTTTTCTTATTACTCATTACACATCACTCATCACTGCATTCTAACTCGATACTCGATACTATATACTCGATACTATATTACGAATATAGGATTGACATTATATTATTTTAGTGATATATTATTAATATAATGATAATATATCGGTGATATTTATGGTAAATCAAGAAATTTAC
>NZ_PFKO01000035.1:0-1233 GCF_002784285.1 Candidatus Infernicultor aquiphilus | reverse complement strand
CTTAAAAAAAGGATAGTTTTTTTAGATTATAAACCAAAACAGGTACTGAGCATTAAAGAATTAGCCAAAGAATTTGGAGTTAGTGCTGTACCCATTCGGGAAGTGCTTATTCTTCTGGAGACTGAAAAACTAATTCACATAATTCCTAATAACGGCATTTATGTAACTGATATAAGCTTTCAAGAACTTAAAGATGTCTTCGAAGTTAGATTATTCTTAATAGGACTCTCAGGAAGGTTAGCAGCCCAAAGAGTAACTCCGGAAGAATTAAATAAGATGAAGGAACTTCTTGAGAAGATAAAGCAAGAAAAAGATCGCCAAAGATTAATTCAATTAGATGCTGAATTCCATGATTTAATAAACTATTCTTCTAAGAATGAAACTTTAGCTGATACTTTGAAAAACTTACGAAATCGAATTGGCCGTCTCTGGTTCTTTGCCAAAGAACATGATACTTATTCTCTGCAAATTCCTAAAGATTTTGAAGAACTTATAAAAGCCCTGGAGAAAAATGACCAGAACAAATGTGAAGAGATTTTAAAAAATCACGCCATTCATTTTATTGAACAGATAAAGATAAACTTATATAGTGAATAAAAATTCTTTTTGTCATTCCGTACTTGATGCGGAAATCATAAATATAATACTTGCTAAAGATGGATTCCCTCTTTCGAGGGAATGACACTAACAAAGCCAAAATTTTATTATTGCTGTTATAGACAGTGGACTTCTAAATTCAACTAAATTGAATTAATAAGGAAAGAAAATGAAAAAAATCTTGATAACTGGTGCACTGGGACAAATTGGTTCTGAACTTACTACTTTTTTAAGAAAAAGATATGGAGATAAAAAAGTTATTGCCTCAGATATTAAGCCAAAACTTGAAGGGACAATTGGTCAAGAAGGACCTTTTGAACATATTGATTGCTTGAATGCACCAGAAATTTATTCTGCTGTCAAAAAATATAAAATAGATACTGTATTTCATCTTGCTGCTATCCTCTCCGCAAGTGGAGAAAAGAACCCTCAATTAGCCTGGAAAGTTAATATTAATGGATTATATAATGTACTGGAAATAGCTCGAGAATACCAATGTGCTGTTTTCACCCCCAGCTCGATCGCTGCTTTTGGTCCATCTACCCCCAAAGATAGCACCCCACAAGAGACTATTCAAAGACCTACTACTATCTACGGGTTAACCAAGGTAACCGGAGAACTACTCTGTGACTACTA
>NZ_PFKO01000183.1:0-2610 GCF_002784285.1 Candidatus Infernicultor aquiphilus | reverse complement strand
TTTTTGCATAATCCATCTTGTAAATGTGATCACCAGATAGCACCAGGATATATTTAGGATTTTGCATCTCTATATAATCCATATTTTGATAAACTGCATTTGCTGTTCCCTTGTACCATTCTCCACCTTTTTCCTTTAGATAAGGAGGCAAAATATTTACCCCTCCGTCTTTTCTATCCAGGCCCCAAGGTCTGCCTATGCCAATGTAGGAGTTAAGTACCAAAGGTTCAAATTGAGTCAATACTCCAACCGTATTAATGTCTGAATTTGCACAGTTGCTCAAGGTAAAATCAATAATCCGGTATTTCCCTCCAAATGTGAATGCTGGCTTGGCAAGTTTTTTGTTAAGGGTGCCTAATCTTGTGCTTTGCCCTCCGGCGAGAATTAGTGCTAATACTTCTTTAGCCATTTTACTAGTCCCCCTTTTCTCTTTATATAATTGGTTTTATATAAATTGTTGCTAGAGGTGGAATCCTTAATTTTATTGAATAAGGCTTATCCTTTGATGGTTTTTCAATTGATTTAATAATTCCTTCATTGGTAACATTTGAGCCTCCATAAATTCCCCTGTCGCTATTGAATACTTCTTCATATTCACCTGGCTCAAACACATCAACATTATAGCCTTCATAGACCTCTGGAGTAAAATTGCAAATGACTATAGTATAATCTCTTTCTTGTTTTCCACGCCTTATAAAGCTTATTATGCTTTGATTATAATTGTTGGCATCTATCCAAACAAAACCATCTCGGTTATGATCCAGCTCCCACAGTGAGTGATCAGATTTATAAAAATGATTAAGCTGACGGACATATTTATACATTAAGCCATGCATTTCAAGATCAATCATGGACCATTCCAAGCTTTCATTAAAGTTCCATTCTCGAAATTGTGCAAACTCCCCACCCATAAAAAGCAGTTTCTTGCCTGGATGTGCCATCATATAAGCATAAAACATTCGAAGAGAGGCAAACTTCTTCCAATAATCTCCCCACATCTTATCGATCAATGATTTTTTACCATGCACAACTTCATCATGAGATAGTGGCAGTACATAATTTTCGGTGTAAGTATACATCAAGGAAAAGGTGATCAGATTATGATTCCATTTTCTATAGATAGCATCTATCTCCATATATTTTAACAAATCGTTCATCCAGCCCATATTCCACTTATAATTAAAGCCAAGCCCACCCATATAGCATGGTGCAGAAACAAGTGGCCAAGAAGTGCTTTCTTCTGCTATACTCATGATATAAGGAAATCTATCAAATAATGCTTCATTTAGTATTCGAAGAAACTTTACTGCTTCTAAATTTTCTCTGCCACCATATTTATTTGGATCCCATTGGTTTTTATTTTTTTCATAATCAAGGTATAGAATGCTTGCAACTGCATCTGTTCTAAGCCCGTCTATATGAAAAACATCTAACCAAAAAACAGCATTGGAAACTAGAAAGCTTATCACTTCATTTTTCCCTAAGTCAAAATAAGCAGTGCCCCAATTTTGATTTTCCCTTTTTTTCATATCTTGATATTCATATAAGGTTGTTCCATCAAATTGATAAAGCCCATGGTCATCCTTGCAAAAATGTCCCGGCACCCAATCCAATATTACTCCTATACCCAGTTTATGACAGCAGTCAACAAAATACATGAAATCTTGAGGTGTTCCATATCTGCTGCTTACTGAATAATAGCCAGTGACCTGATAACCCCAGGAGGCATCTAAGGGATGCTCCATAATAGGCATTATCTCTATATGTGTGTATCCTAAATCCGATACATATTGCGGAAGTTCACTGGCAAGCTCTCTATAACTTAGAAATCGATTTCCCTCGCCTCTTTTCCATGAGCCTAAATGCACTTCATAAATATTCACTGGTTTTTCATAAGCACTGGATTTATTTTGTTGCCATAACCTTTCCTCGCTACTCCAATTATATCCTTCTAGTCTAATTGCCTTGGAAGCAGTTTTAGGACGTGTTTCACTATGCATTGCAAATGGGTCAGCTTTTAAAACTATTTTCCCATCAAAGCCTTTGATTGCATATTTATACGCACTCCAATAAGGCAAGCCAGGTATAAATGAAATCAAGAATTCCGAGACCTTATGCCTTTGCATTATATTCGAATCTGGATTCCAGCCGTTAAAATCACCAACTATTGATACACTTTGGGCATTTGGTGCCCAAAGCGTGAACAACACTCCTTCTACACCATCAATATTGCAAAATCTTGAGCCTAAAACCTCATAGCTATTAAAGTTTCTTCCTTCAAGAAACATTAATAGTTGGTCTTGGTTAATTTCACTTATATCCTTTTGTTTCTGTAAGGCAAGTTTTGATGAAGGAGTTCTGCTAAAATTTTTAGACATGTCCCTGAGCTTCTTTACTATATCTTTATTAATCATTGAAAAATCAAGCTGCCATTTCCAATTTCCATCTTCCACTCCTGGAATATTCATTCTTGCCTCTCTGCCAAGACATAATATGTCTTGCATTGGTATTATAACTGTATCAGCTATGCTTTTATAGGCATACTTTATAATGTCCCATACCATCTGCTCATCATTTGATTTAATGTCAACACCCATGTAGGAAAGTACG
>NZ_PFKO01000361.1:0-2460 GCF_002784285.1 Candidatus Infernicultor aquiphilus | reverse complement strand
CAAAAGGACATCGGAAACACCTATTAGTTTAGTTGTTTCCGATGTCCTTTTGTTCTTGAATTCTTAAGTTAATGACATTGAGATCTATATCGCTTTCTAAATTGCCCTTTCCCAAAGCCACGGAACCAAAAAGATAACCAAAAAGGATTCCTTTTTCTTTTTCCAAAACTAATTTTAATTTATCTTCAATTTTAGAAATATCCTTCTCCATAGTTTATCTACCTTTCTATAGTTCATCTACTTATTTTTATAAATAATTATAACACATATTAAAAAATACAACACTCCAAACTATTTTACTTTCTCACTGCCCCACTAAAGTGGACACTAACTCCTAAAATCAGCAGAATCGGGAATATTATTCCCTGCGCTTCTCGGAAGTACAGAAAAAATTAGCCGGAATAAAAGTAGACTTGATTCACCCGGTTAAATATTTTCAATGCACCACTATTTACCAATCCCGCAATGTCATTGCGAGTGACCGTAGGGAGCGTGGCAATCTCTAATTCAATGATCCTGTCATTCCTGCAAAACCTGTACCTGCGAAAGCAGGTAGCAGGAATCCATCTGCAAACCGAAACCTGTACCTTGCATTTCGCAACTTGCAACCATTTTCGATGAAAGGAGGTAAATATTGGATATACACAATTTAGCTGACATCATCGCTAATCAGGGATTCCCTATTGCCCTGTCCATACTCTTAATCTTTCGAATTGATAGATTTATGCAAGAGATAGTGATTGCCCAGAAAGAGGGTTATCGGACAGAAAGAACTCTCTGGAATGAAAGTAGAGCTAGGTAAAATTGAATAGAACTATTAACAAAAGGGGACAAGATACTCTTGATAATAAAAAGTAGCCTGTCCCCTTTTACTCTATAGGCTTTGTTATTTGTTTTTTCTTTGTAAATTAAAGTAGTCCCCTTTTTCCCCTCTATTTGCTCAGGTAAATTCTATACATTAAAAGTAACAATCTGAGCATATCCATTATATATCAATACTCCATGCTTTAATATGTCTCTCCCTATAAGACATTGAATATGTTGCCCTTGTAATGGTGCTGCAATAAGATCTGCTGTTTCGATCGCTAGATTATTAGGAAATACTACTGCTGCTTGATATTGATAACATTCTACTCCTACCGATGAAGGAGTATTGATTTTAACAACTCCTATTGGACTTATTCCAATTTTCTCTATTATATCTGATCTTACTACTGTGCTCGTAGCTCCTGTATCTATCATTGCTAAGACTTTTACACTTTGAGGAATTGGCTGGTTTTTATCTTTTAACATTTGAACTAGTAATCGAGATGGTGATATAAGAACCTCAATTATAGGACCTGACTTATATAAATTAGCTATTTGAGTGGTAAAAGATGGGCATTTTATCTCCTTTCAAATTTAAGACGCTAATAAATTAGAGGTAAAATTTAATATATCCTCAACCTCAGAAATCATCTTTACTAAAAAAGGAGAATTACCAAACAATTCATATCCCCTTTTTATTGCATCCTCTTTAGATTTAAAAGTATCTATCAATTGTCCTTCATGAATCAAGGCATACTCACCTTTTGATTTCCCCAAAAGCTCACCAAGTTTTGACTCAAAATAATCAAGATCCTTTTTTAGAAGATCTGCTCTCATTTTCCAGTCCTCCTCCTTTATTAAATCCTACTTATACCCGTTTTCACGAGTACAAAATTATTTTTAATATGATAATCCTTTTACTTAATATATCTATTTCTTTTGTGTTTATTATAACACATATTAAAAAATTAAAATAGCATCAATCCTTGATCCCAAATTACCTTAATCACTTTCTAAATCCTTATATAGTTCTTTTATGTTTCCTATCTTGGAATTCCCTTTTCTTAGATTAGCCATCGCTTCTTTAGCCCTTTTAGCAATAGCCAACCTTTTAGCCTCTATCAGCTACTTCTCAATTACCTCTACTGCATATTCTTTATCATCAAGTGGTAAACGGTTAAAATCTTCAATTATTTTATTTACTGTTGCAACCTTCATAGTTCTAAACCTCCTATTGTGCTTTTTCCTCCTACTTCTCGCGCAAAAACTCCTGAAATTTTAAAATACAACACTCCAAAAGAACTCTCTGGAATGAAAGTAGAGCTGGGGAAAATTGATTAGAACTATTAATAAAAGGGGACGAGATACTCTTGATAATAAAAAGTTACCTGTCCCCTTTTTTTCTTTTTTCCTTTTTTTCTTCCCTTAAGGGGCGACCCCTTTTGGGGTTTCATATTTTATCGGCAAAAGCCTTTCTAAATTCACATAAACCTTTCGTCTTTGCCTATATCCAGCACAATATCCTCAGAGATTCGCTTGTTTACAACTTCCTGTTTTCTTTCATCTAAGCGAATATAGAGAAGATCTACCTTGTCATTATAAAGGATGTTCATTTTATCCCTACTCCCATTTTCCATAAAATACATAAACGGT
>NZ_PFKO01000188.1:459-2656 GCF_002784285.1 Candidatus Infernicultor aquiphilus | reverse complement strand
ATCGCTTCTTGAGCTTCCCAGTTTGACACTAAAATTTCTACATTCCCATTTAATTCATCTTCGCTCATTTCTAATTGATTTAAAATAGTTATAATTCCTTTATTTTTTAATATTTTCTCTAAATTTGTGGCTAATGAAATATCTTTGGCAATATAAATAACTTTCCACATTTTAAATAAAACTCCTAATCATAATCTGTATCATTTTTTAAAACATCTTCCGTCCATATTTTATCCTTTCCTAAAATATTACCAATTTCCTCTTTTAATTTTTCACTAATATTCACTAAATATTTTTCTCCTATAAGATGTAATAAAGTTTTATCTTTATTTTTAAAATGAAGCACTACTTGACTTTTTCCTGGATAACTACAAAATATTTCCTTTAACCTGATTAAAATATTAGTTTCATTATTATAGTAAGAATTAATTTCTAGATGAAGTTGGTTAGAAAGATCTTGTTTAATTGCTTTTTCTTTAGAGATAAATTTTTTATTTTCTAGGTATTTATCTAAAAGAGATATTTTTTCGGCAATAATTTTTCTCTTTCCTTCTGTCACATCAAGACCTCCTTCTATTATAACCATCTCATCTTTTTTTATAAGCTCCTTAGACTCTTCATAAACTTTAGGAAACACTATCACTTCTACCGTGCCCTCTAAATCTTCTAAAGTAATAAATACCATAAGATTCCCATTTTTAGTACTTTTTCTTTTAAAATTACCAATTACTCCAGCTAAAATTACTTTGCTTTTATCGGGAAGATTAGCTAATTCAGCTGAAGTAGAAGTTATGATTTTCTTTAATTTATCCTGGTAATCATGCAGAGGATGATATGAAATATATAATCCTAACATCTCTTTTTCCATAGCTAAAAGTTCTTTTTTAGACACTTCTAATATATCTGGCAATTGGTCTGGATAATTATTACTAGTTTTATTTGGATTATTTTCTTTAAAAAGATCAAATATAGAAGTCTGCCCGTTTTTTTGGGATTTTTGATATTCTTGTCCATCCTTTAATGCTAGATCTAAAATTGCTAATAATTGGGATCTTTTTGCTCCCAGGGAATCGAAGGCACCACATTTTATTAAACTTTCAATTACTCTCTTATTCACTATCCTTAAATCAACTCTCTGACAAAAATCATGTAGAGAAGTAAAATTAGAATTCTTTTTACGTTCTTTAATGATATTTTTTATAGCTTTTTCACCCACATTTTTTATAGCAGCCAATCCAAAACGGATAACCTTTTCCCCTACTACAGTGAAATTTACCAAACTTTGATTTATATCAGGAGGCAATATTTCGATATTCATATCCCGGCATTCTTTTATATATAAAGCTACCTTATCATTATTCCCCATAATACTGGTAAGCAAAGAAGTCATATATTCTACGGCATAATGTGTCTTTAAATAGGCGGTCTGATAGGAAATAAAGGCATAGGATACGCTATGAGATTTATTAAAACCATATCCGGCAAATTTCTCGATAACATCAAAAATATGTGCCGACACTGTTTCATCTACACCACGATTTTTAGCACCTGAAATAAATGTCTTGCGCAGCTTGGCCATTTCCTCTGGTTTTTTCTTACCCATGGCACGACGTAATAAATCAGCGCTACCCAATGAATAACCCGATAAGACCTGTGCGATTTGCATCACTTGTTCTTGATATAAAATCACGCCATAAGTGGGTTTTAAAATGGGTTCAATATCAGGATGAAAATAATGTACTTTTTCACGACCATGTTTGCGATTAATAAAATCATCGACCATGCCAGATTGCAATGGACCCGGCCGAAATAACGCAACGAGCGCTGTGATTTCATCAAAACAATCTGGCTGTAGTCGACGTACCAAATCTTTCATGCCACGTGATTCTAGTTGAAATACTGCTGTGGTTGCGCATGACTTCAAAAGAGAAAATGTTTTTTCGTCATCTAATGGAATTTTTTCGATGTCTAAAATCCCTCGCGAACGTCGTTCGCCAGCCTCTTTTTCAAAGCTCGATGAGTGTGGCGAATCAGGGGGGAGTTGATTAATCGCATCGACTGCCCACTGAATAATGGTCAGCGTGCGTAAACCCAAAAAGTCAAACTTCACCAAACCCACTGCTTCAACATCATCTTTATCAAACTGGGTAACAACATGGGTTGATCCCGATTCACAATACAGCGGTGCAAAATCAGT
>NZ_PFKO01000188.1:0-372 GCF_002784285.1 Candidatus Infernicultor aquiphilus | reverse complement strand
CTCAACAACCGCGGCCGCCTTTGCTCCCCCAAGATTAATTATAAAATTGGCATGTTTCTCCGATATTTTGGCACCGCCGCATTGGCTGTTTTTTAATCCGCATTTTTCAATTAATTCCCCGGCCGATTGCGGTTTGGGATTAACAAAAATACACCCCGCGGACGGTTCTTTGGGTTGTCCTAATCTCTTACTCGTATAAAACATTATTTTTTCTTTAATCTTTTGGTTGTCTTTTTTCTCTAAATTAAATTCAACTGCCAATATAATTTCCGCGTTATGCTTAAAACGACTGTCACGATATTCAAACGAACAATTATCTTTATCAATCCAAATTACTTCTCCGTTTGAGGATAAAATCTTTACCCGATTGAC
>NZ_PFKO01000164.1:0-2548 GCF_002784285.1 Candidatus Infernicultor aquiphilus | reverse complement strand
TAAAGTCAGAAAGAGAAAATATTTCATGACCCAGGAATATCTTTTTTGGCTTTAATCCAGCCCCGGCTAATTAAATTCTTTAAGATAGAATTAGTTAAACCTAAAGAGAGTTTTAGTTTGTGAGCCAGGGAACGCTGGGATAGGGACGGTTGGAAAGAAAAAATACTGGCAAAAATATAAGCTTAGATTGATCATTTAAACCACTAAGACCCATTAAATCCATATTTATTTTATCCTGATAAAAATTCTTGGTGCAGATACAGGTTAGATCAGGAGAATATTCATTTATATAGGATCTGGTACTTCTGGTAATTTTTGCTTCTTCAAAAGGTCGATATTTCACTTCATAACCTCGCCATCTCTCACCCTCACCCTTTAAAACAAAATCCATTTCAGCACCGGCTTTTGTCCTCCAATAATATATTTCATCAAGTGGACCCTTGCCAGTTAAAAGCATTAAAAATACAGAATTTTCCACTAAACTACCGGAATCCCTTCTCCCTTCTAAAGAATTTAGGTCACCTACAATTATATTTCTAATCCCGGTATCCATAAAATATAATTTAGGCATCTTGGTAACTTCTTTTATCTTATTTGAGTAAAAGGGGTTGATTAATCTTATAAAAAAAGTACTTTCCAAAATAAATAGATAACGCTCAAGGGTACGCCGCGATATTCCGCACATAGTGGTGAGATTGGTAAAGTTTAGGGAGTTACCTGCCTGTAAGGCAAGTAATTTAATAGCCTTATTAAAAGCATAGGGATTATCTATGCGGAAAAGATCCTTAATGTCTTTTTTGATATACGAATTGACTACATCTTTTAAATATTCAACATTATCTTCTCGAGTGGGAAGGAGAGAAACCCTGGGCAGACCTCCAAAGATTACATATTCTTCAAAATATCTTAAAAAATCGCCTTCAAAGAAACGAGCCTTCTCCCAATTGCCTGTATCCCAAAAACCTGCCAGGTCTTTTCTATCTTTAAATTCAAGAAACTCACCAAAATCAAGAGGATAAATCTCGAATACCCTTTTTCTCCCGGCTAACGAATCTTTAAATTTAGTTTTTATAGAAAAGGATGATGAACCACTTACCACCAGGCTAATTTCCTTATGATGATCTGCAATAATTTTTAAAAAATTGCTCGGGTTTTCCATATATTGAATTTCATCAAGAAAGACAAAGCATCTCTCTTTTAAATCTGCTCCCTTTGCCGCAAGGAAAGCAATGAACTCTTCAACCCCCCTATTTACTACGTCTAATAAATTCATATCTTCCAGGTCGAAATAAAACACTCTATTACTCTCAACTTTTTCTACTTGTAGGAGGTTGTCTATCAATAAATACATTATACTAGTCTTGCCTACCTGCCGGGCTCCTAAAAGTACAATTAAATCATTACTCTTTAAAAGCCTGCTCATAACCTTATTGGTAATTCTTCGTGGTTTTAATCTTTTCATACTTTTCATACTTTTTATATATATTACCTCACTATTTTAGCATATTCATATAACATTAGTAAGGTTATTTTAGCACGTTATTCATAATATAGCAAGTTTATCTGTTTTTTAAATGTAAAGACGGGCACTAAAATTCAAGATGTGGGCTGGAAATGAAAGAAAGCGTATAGTAATAGCGGATAGAATAATTAGTATCGAATATCGAGTATATGGTATATAGTGAGGAAGAGATCAAAATATAGTTTGTCTTTTGTTTACCCTGGGCACGATGCATGGTGCCCCTACATTATTGCTCTTGTAGGGGTCGAATTTATTCGACCCGTCTTTAGCGGGTTTGATGAATCAAACCCTTACCTTAATTCATATACAGGGGGGACACCTGTCCTACGATTAATGAGAAGGTCTTAACAGCCATTTCCATACTGGCGTAATTTTAATATTTATTCCTTCGGCAATTTCGTTACCCTCTTCATCATAAGTGAATAGAACCCCTTCTTTTACATTTAGTTTCTGGCAGGCCTCCACCAATCCTTTTATCTCTCTTTCTTTATTTTCTTCTTTTAACTCCCAGGTTACCTGGCCAGGAAATAATTTACTCTGCTCGTCTTTTATTATAAAATCACATTCTTTCTTTTCTTCAAAGTAAAATATCTCCTCTCCTTTTCTTCTTAACTGGCAAAAAACTATATTTTCTAATATTCTTCCCCTATCAGCAGAGGTAACCTTTTTACAGATACCAGTATCTATAAGATAAACTTTGGCTGGATTTCTAAGTCTCTTATAAGAAGATTCAGCAAATTTTCTGGTCTCAAAAATGAGCATACTTTCTAAGAAGTAATAGTAATATGAAAATAAAGTATCTTTAGAAAAAGGTAATTTTTCTTTATATTGTTTATAAAAAGCATTTAAAGAAAATTTTGAGGAAAAGGAAGAAAAAAGTCTTTCGGTAAGCATTTTCAAAAGAGGTATATTGGAAATGTTAAATCTTTCCACTAAATCTTTAAAAAACATTGCTTCCAAATATTCTTTGATAACCTTTCTTTTTTCAAAGTCTGATTTTAAAAGAGAGACCTCAGGAAAACCACC
>NZ_PFKO01000081.1:0-12095 GCF_002784285.1 Candidatus Infernicultor aquiphilus | reverse complement strand
ATAACTATATCTCTTTTTGTAAAAAAAATCTAAAACAGGAAAGGAGGTGAAAAAAAATGGCAGTAGAAAAAGCAATCGCTTCTTCCAGTTTGGTAGAAGTCATTGACCGAATTCTGGACAAGGGTGTAGTAGTTGATGCATGGGTAAGAGTCTCTTTAGTAGGAATTGAACTTCTCGCTATAGAAGCAAGAGTAGTAATAGCATCAGTGGAAACTTACCTAAAGTATGCTGAGGCAATAGGCCTTACTGCAACCGCTGCAGCATAGGATCCTATTTAAGTTAAGCTAACTTAGGGGGGAATTTTGCCGAAATATCCTCAAAAAACTTAGGGTATTTAAACGAGTACATTCCGCCAAGATTCCCATTTTTTTGAAAAAGGTGAGGGTTGATCAGATGGAAAAAATATTAAAAGATATTGTTACTTCTTATGATAATGGAATTTCTGAGGTGAAAACTATTATCGAGAATACCTATCAGGTGTTAGAAGAGTATCAAAATGATATAGTACAATCTAAGGAAGATAGGGAGAAAATAAAGGCTCAGTTGCGAGAGGCCTTAACTAATCAACAGCACCTAAGAAGAAAAGATTTCGACCAGATGATCGAAAAAATATCGGGAGGAATAACTAATCGAAAGGAAGAAATTGAGAAAAACCAGCATATAATTAGAGAAGAATTAAGAGGTTATCTTGATCAGCAGAAAGATATTGCTGCTAATTTAAGAGAAAGATTGGCTAAGTTTACTGACCATCTTAAAGAGAATGAATCTAATAGATTAAGAGATTTTAAAATTTTTCTAAAAGACCTTCAAACACAACAAGAGAAAAGAGGAGAAGAAGTTAGGAAAATGTTAGAGGGTTTTCGGAAGGAATTGGAAGTTTATAGAGCTGAACAGATGCTGATGTCTCAAACTTTAAGAGACCTTCTAAGTAAAGGAAACTCTTTAAGAATAAGGGATTTTAAAGTAGCAATTTCAGAGATTCAAGCTCAACAGAGGGAAAGGAAAGCTCTCTGGCAAGAGGAAAGGAAAAAAGTTATAGAGACTTTAGCTGGTTTTCGTCTGAAAAGTAAAGAGTTTTAAAAATTTAAGTTGAGTCTAAAAGTAAAGGAGGAATAAAAAAATGAGGATTAAAGAAGAGATGGAAAAGTTAGGTGAGGAGATTATAGGTTCCTATGATGTAAGAGTAGAAAAGATTGAACAGCTAAAAAAAGAAACAGAGGAGACGTTAAAGAGTAGTCGAGATTTGTTAAATAATTTTCGAAATGTTCATAAAAAAATGAGTCTTGAACAAAGAGAAAATTTATCTAAATACAAAGAGAATCTCGAAGGTGAGGTTAAGGATATGCTAAAGGGATTTCGTCTCTCCCTGGAAAAGATAGGAAGTGATTTGAGAAAAGATTTAGCTAAAGGCGTAGAGAGGAGAAAAGCCGAGGTAGGTAAGACTTTAGAGGATACTCAGAAGATGATGAATGAATTTAAAATTTCCCGGATTCAAATGAGTAAGGAATTAAAGGAAAACTTAACCACTGGTGTAGAGAGGAGAAAAGAGGAGGTAAGTAAGACCTTAGATGATGCTAAGAAGATGATGGATGACTTCAAAGTCTCTCACAGCCAGATGAGTAAGGAGTTAAAGAAGAATTTAACCAAGTCTAATCAGGGGATAAAAAGTGAAGTAAGTAGAATGTTGAATGATTTCCGTAGTACCCAAGATAAGCTAAGAGCTGATTTAGAGAAGGCCTCATTGTCTTGGCAACAAACGGCTTCTACCCTGCAAGAAAAGAGAAGCGGAGTAAAGCCCATCCCTAAAGTACCAGAAAAAAAGATAGTAAAAAAAGAGCTTCCTAAACCAGAACAAAATCAAATTAAGGAGGATTTGAGCGATAAACAAAAAACCTTAGCCTTGATTAAAAAACATCCCGAGGGAATAAAACTTTCTGGAATTGGTGAAGTGCTGGGAAAAGATTGGAGATGGTATATAGTAACAGTTAAGGAACTTATGGAAGAAAATAAAATCCGAAAAGAAGAGAATTTATATTACCCTATATAATATACGAAAAACTGGATAGGTAAGGTGGATAAAGGAGGTGTATATGAAGCACGAAAGTTTAGTTGCTATAAAAACATTTCGAGATTTTAGGACCGGTTTAGAAAATAGGAGCGAACGAAAGATTAAAACTACTAATTCCTTATGCAGAACCAAAAAAGAGCAAAAGATTCTTGAATCACTTCTAGATGATCAGGAATTAAATCAAGCAATTCAAAAAGATATACAAAGATTTGCCCAGCAAGATTTAGCTATAAAAAAATCTCAAGAAAAAATCCTAAAAATCAGGGATAAATTAGCTAAGACCGTAAATAAAAATAGACAGGTTTTAGAATGGAGACAAAAATTACAAAAGGGGAGTTGGGGAAAAGATCATTCTTCCCCTCAAAAGATTAACCGGAATTTTAAACCTTCGAATTTTAAAGAATTAAAGATTGATTTTTAACCAGTGAGGTGATTAATGATTATGGTAACCAGAGGCACAACTGTTTTGAAAGCTCGTGCACTACCAAATTTTGTGGAAACAAAGTTTGTAAAGGAGGTAACGGTACGAGCTTTAGGGTATATTAAGGCTGGCTTTCCCCTTCATTTCCGGGGACCTTCGGGAACAGGGAAAACTACTCTTGCCCTGCATCTAGCCAGTATAATTGATCGACCGGTGGTTATGATTCATGGAGATGAAGAATTTACTACCTCCGATTTAGTGGGGGGAGAGCAAGGTTATCGCAGCAGGAGAGTGGTGGACAATTTTATCCATTCGGTGATGAAAGCTGAGGAAGATGTTCAGAAAAGCTGGGTAGACAATCGTTTGACCGTGGCAGTTGAGCATGGACTTATCCTTATTTATGATGAATTCACTCGTTCTCGTCCAGAAGCCAATAATGTTCTACTTTCCATTTTACAAGAAAAAATGATGGGTTTGCCCTCCGCTCGGGGAGGTGGTGATTATTTAAAGGTTCACCCTGATTTTATAGCCATCTTTACCAGTAATCCCGAAGAGTATGCTGGTGTTCACCGAAGTCAAGATGCCCTGAGGGATAGAATGATTACTATGGATTTAGATTATTTCGATAGAGAGACGGAGATTGCTATCACCAAAGCTAAGTCTGATCTATCTTACAATGATGCAGCAAAAATTGTAGATATTGTAAGAGACCTTCGAGTTTCCGAAGAATGTGAATTTAGACCTACTATCCGGGGTTGTATTATGATTGCTAAAAGCTTAAGCACTTTAGGTGGTTTGGTAAGTGCTAAGAATAAGATTTTTAGAGAAATTTGCCAGGATATTTTAGCCTCGGAGACCAGTCGCATCGGGAGCAGTATTAACCAAGTAAAAGTGAAAAATTTAGTAAAGGTTCTGATCGATAAACACTGCTGATCAAGTAATACTTTAGTACCATTTTGGGCTCTGCCGATTCTTGAAGAAATAGGGGGGAAGCCTTCTGGCTAATTATGAAAAGTGAAGATTCATTTTTGGAGATAGTAAATATAAACTTAAAAGAATATAAGGAAAAAAAAATAAGAGATAGGGGAATAGTAAATTGGTTAGAGCAGGGAATAACCGAATTTCAAAAAAAGGAAGAGAAAGAAGAGGAGGGAAAACTAAAAAGATTGAATGGGGCTTCCCTGGGAGTTCTTGCTCGGAGAATAATGGCCCGAGAATGGGCTAAAATAAGGAGAAGAAGGTCACCTCAAAGTTATATTTTCTCTTTAGAACAAGAAATAATGCATCGGAAGGAGAAGATATAATGGCAGAAGAAGGTAAATATATTTATTGTATCATCGGTACTAACGAGGGAAGAAACTTTGGTCCGATAGGAATTGGTGGAAGAGGAGAGATAGTATCTACCATTGGCTATGAGGATCTCAGTGCAGTCATTAGCAACTCCCCCCTGGATAAATATGTGGTAAATAAAGAAAATTTAATTGCTCATGAAAAAGTTGTTGAAGAGGTGATGAAGAATTATACCGTCCTTCCAATGAGATTTTGCACGGTGGCAAGTAGTGCTGAGGAAGTTCGAAATCTTTTAAGAAAAAGATATTTGGAACTCAAAAACTTATTAAAGGATATGGATAATAAGATAGAGTTAGGAGTAAAGGCTTTCTGGAAAGAGATGAAAGTTATTTTCCAGGAGATGGTAGATGAAGACAAAAAAATTAAGTCTCTCAAAGAAAAAATAGCTAAAAAATCCCTTAAAGAAAGTTATACCGAGGGAATAAAATTAGGAAAAATAGTAAAGGCCGCTTTAGAGGTGAAAAGAGATAAGGAAGGCCAGGAGATAATAAATGTTTTAAAAAGAATCTCTTATAATTTTCACCTCCATGAAACGGAAGGTGATGAGATGCTAATAAATGCTGTTTTTTTAGTGGATAGAGCCCGAGAAAGAGAATTTGATAATCAGATACATGAATTAGTATCCAAGTATTCCCCAAGAGTGAAATTTAAGTATATTGGGCCAACTCCACCCTATAATTTTGTAAATTTAAACCTAAAATAAAACGAAAAGGAGTGAAAGAAATGGCCGAAAAAGAAAAAAAGGAAGAAAAAGAAGGCCAAGAATTTGACTTTGATCTGGGAAAAGTGAAATTCGGAGGAATATTTAAGGGAATTAGTGACTTGATTAGCTTGGCAGACAAGGTAACTAAAGAAGCTGGAGAAATTAAAAAATTTGGTGAAATTAAAGGGTTACCTAAAGAGGCAAAAGGTATTTATGGTTTTAGCATAAAAACTTTAGCCGGAGGAAAACCCCTGGTAGAGACCTTTGGTAATATTAAGAAAACTCCTAAAGGTCCTACTGTCGAGGAAGAAAGAGAGCCCCTTACCGATGTCTTTGACGAAAAGGAGGAGGTTCGGGTCTATGCTGAAATACCCGGCGTAAATGAGGAGGATATAAAGTTAGATTTAAAGGGGGATATCCTTGATATTTTAGCGAAAAGCGGAGATAGAAAATACCATAAAGAAATATTGCTTCCCGTAAAAGTTAAGTCTGAAACTCTTATCTCGAGTTATAAAAATGGTATCTTAGAAGTAAAAATAAGGAAATTTTAGCTAATGAAAAAAGACCTTGTAACTTTAACCCTAAAAATAAAAGAGACCTTGCCAAAAGATGTAGGCAGGGCAATTGCCAGGATTGATCCAGCAGACATGAAAACACTTGAAGTTGAAGCAGGGGATATCATAGAGATTGAAGGTAAAAGAAAAACGCCTGCGAAAGTAATGCCCTGTTATTCCGAAGATAGGGGTAAAAAGATTATTCAAATGGATGGAATATCAAGAGAGAATGCCCAAATTAGTTTAGATGAAAAGGTAAAGATTTACAAAGTTGGCTATAAACCGGCTAATAAAATTACGCTCTTGCCCTTAACTATCTCAAGCCTTCTTCAAAGAGATGAGGATACTAAATATATCGGCTCACTTATAGGAGGCCTCCCGGTGACTTCTGGTGATAGAGTTAGGGCCACTCTTTTTGGGTCAAGGTCGTGCGAATTTAAAGTATTAGATACTTTACCTGAAGGGATAGTCTTGATAGATTCCACTACTTTAATAAGGATAAAAACAAAAGAGGTGGGAGAAAGTAGAACAATAAAGCTAACCTACGAAGATATTGGCGGGCTTAGTACCCAAATTCAAAGAATCAGAGAAATGATAGAACTTCCTCTAAGATATCCTCAAGTATTTGAAAGATTGGGAATTGATCCACCAAAAGGTGTTTTACTCTATGGGCCCCCGGGGACAGGAAAAACATTAATCGCCCGGGCAGTGGCTAATGAAACTTCTGCTTACTTTACTCATATAACCGGCCCAGAGATTATGGGCAAATTCTATGGTGAGAGTGAGGCTCGTTTAAGAAAGGTATTTGAAGATGCTCAGAATCATACTCCAGCTATAATCTTTATCGATGAGATAGATTCTATTGCCCCTAAAAGAGAAGAGATGGGTGGAGAAAAACAGGTGGAACGGAGAGTCGTAGCTCAGCTTTTAGCTTTAATGGATGGATTAGAATCCCGAGGACAGGTTATAGTTATAGGGGCGACCAATATTCCTAATACTTTAGACCTAGCCTTAAGAAGGCCAGGTAGATTTGATCGAGAAATTTCTATTCCTATTCCTGATAAAAATGGAAGATTAGAAATCCTACAGATTCATACCAGAGGAATGCCTTTGGCAGAAAATGTCAGGTTAGAAAGGTTAGCTGAGATTACTCATGGTTTTGTAGGTGCGGATTTAGAAGCACTGGCAAGGGAAGCGGCAATGTCGGCTTTAAGAAAGATTTTGCCAAAAATTGATTTTGAAATGGCAGATATTCCTTATGAGACGTTACTAAAATTGGAAGTAACCATGGATAATTTTATAGAGGCGATGAAAGAGGTTGAACCTTCAGCGATCAGGGAATTCTTTGTGGAAGTGCCAGATGTCAAATGGGAAGATGTGGGCGGGCTTGATAACATAAAAGAAGAACTGAAAGAAGCAGTAGAATGGCCGTTGAAATATTCTGAGGTGTTTAAAAAAGCTAATACAAATCCCCCTAAAGGAATTTTACTCTATGGCTCGCCGGGCACAGGAAAGACTTTACTGGCTAAAGCAGTGGCTAATGAAAGCGGAGTTAATTTTATTTCTATAAAAGGTCCCGCTCTTATATCCAAGTATGTGGGAGAAAGTGAAAAGGCCATTCGTGAGGTATTTAAGAAAGCAAAACAGGCTTCCCCCACAATTTTATTTTTTGATGAGATTGATGCCATAGTTCCCAAGAGGAGTTCTGCGAGCACAGACTCACATGTGACAGAACGGGTGCTAAGTCAATTTTTAACTGAATTGGATGGGATTGAGGAACTTAAAGGAGTGCTTGTTTTAGCCGCCACCAATAGATTGGATTTGGTTGACTTAGCATTACTCCGAAGTGGAAGATTTGATCTTTTACTTGAATTGCCTACCCCGGATGAAAAAACCAGGGAAGAAATATTTAAAATTCATACTAAAAATAAGCCACTTGCTGAAAATGTTGATTTGAAAAATTTAGTCAGAGAGACTGAAGGTAAGGTGGGTTCTGATATTGAGCTTATTTGTAGAAAGGCAGCTATGTTTGCTATTAGGGAATACCTAAGTAAGAAACAAGATATCAGCAACCCTGATAACCGGAAACCAAAGTTTAATATTTCAAGGAAGCATTTTACAGAGGCTATTAAATTGATAAGAGAGCAAGAAAACAAAAAGAAGACTTAAAAAATGGGGGAGGTTATTTATGGGTAAAAAAGGAGTATGTATATACGGAATTATAAATTCTAATAGTGCCTCGGACCTTTTTACCCCCAAGGATTCTTATAGAAAAGAAAATGTATACACCATTCCTTATCAGGATGTCTCGGCAGCAGTAAGTAACTCTGAGATAATTGACTTTACTTATAGTAGCAAGGATATCTCGGCGCAGCTGTTAGTTTGGCATCAAAAGGTTATTGAAAAAATTATGAGCTTAAAATATACCATTATTCCGGTTAGATTAGGGACTTTTGCTGTAGATGAAGCTGAAGTAAAAGATATTTTAAGTAAAGGATACAGTCTTATAAAAGGTGTAATGGAAAAGACAAGAGATAAAATAGAGACTGATGTCGTTGCGACATGGACTGATTTTAATTCAATCCTTAAAGAAATTGGAGAAGAGGAAGAAATTAAGAAATTGAAAGAAAAAATTTTAACTAATCCTAAAAGGATAACTGTAGATGATCAGATGAAAGTAGGGGTTATGATTAAAAAAGCATTGGATAAAAAAAGAGAAAAATATGCTCTTCAAATACAGACTTTTTTAAATAATTACTGCACGGCTTTTAAAGTTCATGAACTTATGGATGATAGGATGGTTATTAATGTAGCTTGTTTAATAAATATAGGCGAGCAAAAAGATTTTGATAGAAAAGTAGGGGAGATAAATACTAAATTTGCGGAGAAATTAAATTTTAGATGTGTTGGTCCACTTCCTCCTTATAGTTTTTACACGCTTGAGATAAAGAAAATGCAATTTGAAGAAATAGATTGGGCAAAAAAGAAACTCAGGCTTTCGGATGATTTCGCAACTAAAAATGAGGTAAAAAAGGTTTATAGGAAATTAGCCTTTTCTTTCCATCCGGATAGAAATCCAAATATTCCCGGAATAGAAAAAGAATTTGATGAATTAACTAAGGCTTACAGGATACTTGATGACTATTGCGGGGCTTGTAAACAGGCGGGTAAAGAAGATAGCTTATCTTTTAGTGAGGAAGAATTTGAAAAGAACAAAATATTAGTTAAGGTAAAAGACTGAAATGGAAAAAGAAGGAAAATATATCTATTGTATCATCGGCACAAAGCAGGAAAGGAATTTTGGGCCTCTAGGTATAGGTGGCAGAGGTGATGAGGTTTTAACTATCGGTTATGATGATCTAAGTATGGTGGTAAGCAGCTATCCTATGACCAAATTTATTGTGAGTCGTGAGAATATGTTAGCCCATATGAGGGTAATTGAAAAAGTGATGAATGAATTTGATAGCGTGCTTCCAGTCAGGTTCGGTACCGTTGCCTCTAATGCAGATGAGATAAGGAATCTTTTAGATAGAAGATTGCGAGAATTTAGGAGTCTTTTGAGAAATATGGATCACAAGGTAGAATTAGGCGTTAAAGGGTTATGGAAGAATATGAAGGTTATTTTTGAGGAGATTGTAGAAGAGAATAGAGAAATTAAGAAGGCAAAAGAGAAAATTCAAAATGAGGTAGGTAAAAAAAATATACCGTCTAAAACAGAAGTTGGCAAGATGGTTGAAGAAGCTTTGAAGAAGAAAAAAGAGCGGGAAGCAGAAAAAATAGTAGATGCATTAAGAAGGACAGCCTTTGAGTATAAACTTAATAAGATTATTGGCGATGAGATGTTTATGAATGCTGCTTTCCTGGTAGATAAGGGACGGGAAAAAGAGTTTGATAATATTATAGAGGATCTAAGTGAGAGATATAGGGATAGAGTAAAATTTGTGTATGTTGGGCCTGTGCCCGTATATAGCTTTGTCAACATTGTTATTTATCCTGAAGAATGGGAAAAATAAGGCGGCCTTAACTGTTACAACTGTGTTGTCTGATTAAGAGAGATAACCACGGTTAAGATAAAGAATAAAATTTCTAAAGGAGTAAGATGGAAGAAGTTGTTAAGGAAGGAAAATATATTTATTGTATAATAACAACAACAGTTGCTAAAACTTTTGGTTCAATAGGGATTGGTTGCAGAGGAGATGAATTGTATACAATTTGCTTTCAGAATATAGCTGCTGTAGTAAGCAATTCTCCCATAATAAAATATTCAATATCAAGGGAAAATACGCTTGCACATGAGAAGGCGATTGAAGAGGTAATGAAAGAACACACAGTTTTACCGGTAAGATTTGCTACCATTGCTGAAGACGAAGAAAAGGTTAAAAAGATATTAGAAAAGGAGTATGATAGGTTCGTTGCTCTATTAAAGGATATGAAAGGTAAAAAAGAACTCGGACTAAAGGCAATATTTAAGGAGGATGTTATTTATAAGTATATTTTAGAAAAATATAAAGATATAGAGAGATTAAAAGAAAGGGTTTCGGCCCTACCTCCTGAGAAAACATATTATCAACGGATGGAAATAGGAAAGATGGTCGAAGCAGCATTACAGAAAGAGAAAGAGATTCATAAAAAGGGTATTTTAAATACCCTATCGCCTTTAGCTGTAGAGGTTAAGAACAACAATACCTATGGTGAGCTGATGATTATAAGCGCCGCCTTCCTGGTAGAAAAATATAGAGAACCAGAATTTGACCAAAAAGTAAATGAATATGTAAACAAATATGGCAATAAAATAAATTTTAAGTATGTGGGGACCGTGCCGCCATTTAATTTTGTTAACTTAATAATAAATACGGAGGAATATTAAGATGTTTATTATAGATGAATTGTTATTAGCACCTTTAAAAATGTTTACAGAGATTGTTGAGAAAATCAGGGACATGGCAGAGAACGAACTTTACGGTGAGGACAAGATTAAGAATGAGCTTTTAAAGCTTCAACTGATGCTGGAAACAGGGGAGATAACTGAAGAAGAGTAAAATGAGGCAGAAGGTATCCTGATGAAGAGATTAGAGGAAGGTACTAAGCGTAAGGAAGGTGAGAAGTAGTAGCAAATGCAAAAATTAAAATTCTTAGATAACCCTGATTTACAGTTTATACTCTTTGGCGGCAAAGGGGGAAGCGGTAAGACCACTTCCGCAGCGGCTACTGCCTTACATTTAAGTAAGATGAAACCCGAGAAAAAGATACTGGTTATCTCCATTGACCCGGCCCACTCTTTGGGTGATAGTTTTGACCTAATAATAGGCAATAAAATTACTCCTATAGCGGGAAATATTTGGGGTTATGAAATAGATGCTGAAGAGTTACTGAAGAAATACAAAGCTGAACATGGAGCCATAATTAAAAAGATGGCTGAAAGGGGAACTTTTTTTGACCAGGAAGACATTGAGAGCTTCTTTCTTATGTCACTGCCCGGTTTAGACGAGGTTATGGCAATAATAAAGATTGCCAATATTTTAAATAGCCGGGAGTATGATCTAATCATTTTAGATACCGCCCCTACCGGCCATACTACAGTATTTTTATCTTTGCCTGAGAAGATGGAGAAGTGGGTTGAAGTAGTGGATATGATGATGGAAAAACATCGTTTTATGGCTAAGAGGTTTACGGGTAAATATGTAAAGGATGAGTGTGATGAGTTCCTTGAGTCACAGAAACACGATGTAAGCAAGGTAAAAAAACTGCTTACAGATTCTAAAACAACCGAGTTTGTGCCGGTGACCATTCCTGAGCCAATGAGCATTTATGAAATCGAAAGGCTGGTTCAACTACTGGAGAATACCAGAATTCCGGTTAATAGTGTTATTGCTAATCGTATTATTATAGAGGACAATAAATGCCCTTTTTGTTTAGCAAGGAAGAAAGAGCAAGAAAAATGTGTAAAGGAAATTGAAGAAAAGTTTGCTTGCTATAATTTACTCAAGATGCCTTTATTTCCTAAGCAAATTCGGGGGATAGAAGATTTAACTTGGTATGGGGAAATTCTTTTTGGAGAAGATGGACCTAAGCCCTATAATGTAGGGGCAACCCTTGTGGTTGCCCAAAAAACAGGGCAGGGACAAGCCCTGCCCCTACATTTATCTGAAATTCTTTCCCTTCCTCAAGGGGGGATGGAGGATCTTTTAAAGAAAAATCTTAAACTTATTATCTTTGGTGGAAAGGGTGGTGTAGGGAAGACCTCAATAGCTTGCGCTGCTGCCTTGCAATTAGCCCGATATAATAAGGAGAAAAAAGTTCTCATTTTTTCAACTGATCCAGCACACGCCCTGTCTGACAGTTTCGATCAACAAATAGGTAATGAGTTCCGCCAGGTGCAGGACGGCACAGACAATCTGTATGCTTTAGAGTTAGATGCCAGCCAAATGCTGAACAACCTTAAAGAGGAATATAGAGGAGATATAGTGGAAGCATTTGATAAGTTTGTTTCTTCAGGAATGGACATAAAGTTTGATAAGGAAGTGATGGAAGAGCTTATCACCCTCACCCCACCAGGGTTGGAAGAACTTATGGCCTTGAAAAAGATTATTGAACTTATGAAGACTTCCCTGCCCGACAGACAGCAGGCGGGTGACTATGACCTCTTTGTCATGGACTCTGCCGCCTCAGGGCACCTGCTCAGATTTTTAGAGACGCCGGATATAATAAGCAAGTGGCTAAAAACTGTGTTCAGATTGCTTTTAAAATATAAAGGAGTAATAAATTTATCCAAGATACATTCAGTGGAAAGTCTCTTGGATTTATCACGGGATGTGCGTAAAATACAAGAAACATTGGCTAATCCTGAGACAACTGAATTTGTAATGATTACTATCCCTGAAGAGATGGGGGTACGAGAGATGGAGGACCTTTCCTCTGCGCTTAGGAATCTTAAAATCCCCTATTCTCATAACATTATCAATATGATAATTCCGTTATCTGATTGTAATTTCTGCACTG
>NZ_PFKO01000336.1:0-2743 GCF_002784285.1 Candidatus Infernicultor aquiphilus | reverse complement strand
TTTAGAAAATCAATATTCTCTTTTGGAGATTAAATATTTACCTCCTTGTTTGCCTTCTAAAATAATAGCCTTGGGATTGAATTATTTTGACCATGCAGAAGAACTTAAATTGAAGATTCCTGAGAAACCTTTGATATTTTTAAAACCTTCTAGTGCAGTAATCGGGCATAAAGAGAATATTATTTATCCAAAAATGACTGAACGTTTAGATTACGAAGCAGAGTTAGGAGTAATTATAAAAAATAAAGTTAAAAATATTAAACCAAAAGAGGTTTACGAAAATGTATTAGGTTACACCTGTTTTAATGATGTAACGGCTAGAGATTTACAAAAAAAGGATGGACAATGGACTAGATCTAAATCATTTGATACATTTGCTCCTCTTGGTCCTTATCTAGTTACTGATTTGGAACCTAATAATTTAGAAATAAAACTTCGGCAGAATGGTAAAGTAAAGCAACATTCCTCAACTAGTAAGATGATTTTTAAGATAGAAGAAATCGTAAGTTTTATTTCTCAAATAATGACTTTGAATCCAGGAGATCTTATAGTTACTGGTACTCCCTCTGGAGTAGGCGAACTCCAGGTAGGTGATGTAGTAGAAGTAGAGATTGAAGGTATTGGAACTTTAACCAATTATATTTCTTTATAATAAACCAAGAAAAATAAACATCGAAGCAACATTTAATCAATAGGTAATTAAAAAAGAATTTAAATAAAGGGGAGGCGATTAATTAAAATAATTTAACCAAAGATAGTTAAAAGTCAGAGTAGGTGATATGCGTTAAGTGTTAGAGAATGGGACGTTGTCTCTAAACGAAAGGCTTAAAGATTTATCAAGATATTTTTAAGCTTGCGGTATATCATCGCGTTCGCTGCTACATCGAAAATTGCTTTTATATAGATACTTCTTGATGTAGCAGAAAAAGTTTTATTTATTTTCAGCTATATCAAGGAGGAAAAATTAAATGAAGATCTCATCTCGTGAAATTACTACCATGGGTCTTTTAATTGCATTAAGTATAATTTTAACCCGAGTAGCTAGTTTGCGTATTGCTATTGGAGGAGTAGAAGGGGTTAGGATAGGTTTAGGAAAGTTACCTATAATTTTAGGAGGTATTGTATTTGGTCCTCTAGTAGGAGGGTTAATAGGAGCTTTTTCTGACTTATTGGGATACTTTATCAATCCTATGGGGGCTTATATGCCTCATTTTACTCTGACTTCTGCTTTAGGCGGAATAATTCCTGCGACTATCTTAATCTTAATGAAAAAGGATGAACCTAATGTTTTTGAGTTAGGAATAGCTATTGCTATAGGGCAGATAATAACTTCTATTTTGTTGATATCTTACTTTTTACATATTTTATTTGGGCTTCCTTGGGCAGTATTAATACCACCTCGGATGGTGGCAGAACCTATCCATATATTTATCTATACTTATATAATTAATATGATTTTAAAGAGAAATATTTTAATCGTCAATTCTAAAAATATTTAAATAATTAAGCTAATATTCTTTTTAAGCAAAAAATATTAAAAGAAAAAGGAGAGGAGGGTATCTATAATAATTGAAAAACATAAAAGCAAAAAATATGAATCCCTCAAATAAAATTATGAGAGCAGCAATATTTTATGGTCCTCAACAGGTACGATTGGAAGAAGTTAGCATTCCCAACATCGATTCTGACGAAGTTTTGGTAAAAATAAGAGCTGCTCTTACCTGCGGAACAGATCGAAAAATGTACCTGAGAGGGCATCATTTATTTAATCCACCTTTTGTATTTGGACATGAATTTTCCGGTGATATAATTAAAGTAGGAAAAAAAGTAAGGGATTTTGAACCAGGAATGAGAGTAACGGCTGCTAATTCTGCTCCTTGTAATCATTGCTTTTATTGCAAAAAAGGCGATTTTAATTTATGCGAAAATTTGTATATTCATTTAAGCGGAGCTTTTGCAGAATATATAAAAGTTCCTGCTGCTATTGTAGCTCAAAATTTATTTTCAATTCCAGAAAATGTAAGCTATAAAGAAGCAGCATTATTAGAACCTCTTTCTTGTGTAGTTCATGGAATTGAGGAGTCTAATATTAATTTGGGTGATACGGTAGTTATAAATGGAGCTGGTCCGATAGGATTAATGTATTTACAACTAGCAAGGTTAAGAGGAGCTAAAGTGATTATTGCTGACCAATTGGAAGAAAGACTCAAATTAGCCTCGAAGTTAGGAGCTTATAAGACTATCAATGTATCAAAAGTGAAAAATCCGGTAGAAGAAGTAAAAAAAATTACAGAAGGTGGAAGAGGTGCAGATGTAGTTATTGAAGCAGTAGGCTTACCTGAAGTTTGGGAGCAGTCTATTTCTATGGTTAGAAAAGGAGGGACGGTAAATCTTTTTGGGGGATGTGAAAGAGGAACCAAAATATCTATTGATACTAGTTTAATTCATTATTCTCAAATAAATATAAAGGGAGTTTTCCATTACAACCCTCAACAGGTTAAAAGAGCTTTCAATATAATCTGTAATAAGATAATTGATATCGATGCATTAATTACTTACGAATTTCCCCTTAGTGAAATATCTACTGTGATAGAAATGATGTTGGCACATAAGGGTATTAAGATAGCTGTGATACCTTAAAGAGGTATATGGTGGTTATTTCCCAAAAAGCCAAAAATATTTTCAACAGACTTCGTCTCGTATCGCGTATCGCGTATCGCGTTGGAAATAAGATTAGTTATAA
>NZ_PFKO01000137.1:0-2707 GCF_002784285.1 Candidatus Infernicultor aquiphilus | reverse complement strand
TATTGAAGTAACCCAAGCTATTAGTTGCATTGCTTCCATATATTTTACATGAGAAAAACGCTCCGGGTTTAAGGCAATGATAGTATAAGGATTAAATAATAGAGGATCTCCTTCGCAAAGTATATTTAATCCTATCTTATCTTTATAGTTCAAAAAAGTACTTCTATCACTAAGAACATAGGCTTGTTTTTCATTGGCAATTTGTAACGTTGCACCCATCCCTTGACCTGCTTCCATATACCACTTCTCTGGTTTAATACCTGCAATTTGCCATATAATTTTTTCTTTTACATCAGTTCCGGAAGCATCTCCTCGAGATACAAAAAAAGCTTGTTGGTTAGCTATATTGGTAAAAGCAGACACTACATTTTTCATACCTTTAATTTTTGCCGGATCATTAGCTGGTCCAAGAACAATAAAATCGTTATACATTACATCTCTGCGGTTTACTCCATATCCATCTTGAACAAATTTATCTTCCGCGTCCGGATCATGGGTAAGTATTATATCTACATCTCCATTTTCCCCCAACTTAATAGCTGCCCCTGTTCCTACCGCAATAACATCTACTTTAATATTAGATAATTCCTCAAAAGGTGGGAGAAGTACATTTAATAAGCCTGAATTTTCTGTACTGGTAGTAGTAGCTAATTTTAGGTGAATTGGTTCAGCATAAACCGTACTAATTAATAATAAACTAATACTTAATATAAATATCACTAGAAAAATAATGTTTTTTTTCATTTTACTAATATATTCCTTTCTATTCATTTTATTTTTTAATTTTAATTAGATATTAAACAAAAAAACCAACACTGTGTCCGGTGTTGGTTTACAAGTTCATCCCATAATATCGGTCCTCCTTTCCAAACACGGGGGGAATAAGAGTTTTCTCTTATTCCTTATCGGCTAATCCACCATCGTTTTCACCTTAGGTGTGATAGCTCGGAGATTATTCTTTTATAAAAGAGCAATATACAAGAAATATCTTCACACATTATAATATTTTTTCTATATTTAAGCAAGAATTTTATATTAGTATTGAGTATATCGTATCGCGTATCGCGTTAAGAAAGAGAAAGAAATGATTTAGATTTCTAATAATCAAATTAACCATTAGTTTTTCATAATTTTTGACATTGGGGGCAGATGAATGAGCTTCTACCTTCTATCCTTACAACATCTATAGAATGCCCACACTTTACGCAAGGTTCTCCTTTTCGAGCATAGACTTGTAATTTTTCAGCAAATTTTCCTTTTTCGCCATCTGTATTTAGATAAGCCTCATCAGCTACTGTACTTCCTCCAGATTTGATTGCTTCATTCAACACCAACTTAATTTGCTGATATAGGTTTCCAATCTCCTCCTTGTGGAGAGAAGAAATTTTTCTTAAAGGATGAATATTCGCTCTATAGAGTACTTCGTTGACATAAATATTCCCTAATCCCGCAATAAATTCTTGGTTCATCAAAAATGATTTTATCTTACTTTTTTTCTTTTTATTTAATATCTGAACCAAGATTTCTTCTTTGAAACAATCATCTAATGGATCTAAACCTAATTTGGCCATACCTTCTATTTGGTTGAGATTGGAAACTAAATAAATTTTCCCAAATTTACGCACATCATTAAATATTAATTTAGTGCCATCAATAAAGGTAAAAATAAGATGATTATGTTTAACATTTATAATTTTTTTACTACCTTCATTAAAAGGATAAATTAAAAGACCGGTCATACCCAGATGAATTACTAATTTTTTACCAGAATCCAATTCTATTACGAGATATTTGCCTCTACGATTGATATTTTTAAACACCTTCCCCTCAATTTGAGTACAAAATTCCGATATAGATGGTTCTTTTACTATTTTAGGAGTATTTACAGTAACAAATTTTATTTCTTTATCTTTTACTTTCCGGTCCAAATCTCTTCTAATAGTCTCCACTTCTGGTAATTCCGGCATTAGATTCACCCCTTCTATTTCATCATTTTAATTCTGACTTCTGGCTTCTATCTAACAGTATATTTGCTTGCTTATATTTTATTTACTTATATAATTACCATTATTTTCTATTTTTTTTTTAATTTGCTGCAAGCTATTTATAATAAATTCTTCTTTTTTACTATTAGTGCGATCTAAAAAAAGTACATTCATTCCAATTTTTTTAGCAGCTAAATAATCAAATTCCCAATGATCGCCTATGTGAAGAACTTGCTCTGGTTTAACTTTTAATTTTTGGCATATTCTTAAATAGATTTCAGAATTTTTTATTTCTTTAAAATCAGATAATGATGAAAAAATATATTTAAAATATTTTTTAAGTTTTTTCATTTTCGGTACCAAAAATTCTCGTGGCATAGTAGTAATGGAAATAAGGGTAAAATCTTTTTTTAATTCTTTTAAAATAGGTACTACATCGGGGAATATTTTTATCTGGGGCTCATACTTCTCTAAAATTTTTTTATAGGAAATTCCTAATCCAAAATAGGATATCCAGTATTTAATGTCATACCAATTTAAATTATGTTCACCTAACTTATTGTATTCATCTTGTACTAATTTTATGCTTTCTTCAAATCCAATCTTTTTTTTCTGGGCAACTAATTGGGGAATTTCTTTAAACCATACTAAATTATTATATTCCAAATCTACTAAAGTACCATCTACATCGAAAGAAATTATTTTAAGAGTGTTTCCCAAAT
>NZ_PFKO01000148.1:0-12261 GCF_002784285.1 Candidatus Infernicultor aquiphilus | reverse complement strand
TTTCTCTTCGATTGGTTCCGTAATAAAATCTCTTTGCATCCAAAACCAGCCAATTACTTCTTTTATCTGTGATAAATTCCATTTATCTAAAATTTTTCTAAATAAACCATTTTTATCGTGTATTTTTTCAATACCTTGTAAATATACTAAACAGATATGTTGCACCACTCTTTCAGATGAATGTTCTTCTTTAAATTTATACTCTATCGCTGTCTCGTAATGTGGTTGCATTAGTTTATATAAATTTATATCAATTTTATTACTATTTAGATATCCTTGCATAAATGCTTCCCATATCTGTTGCTTTTTAGGGGAGATCTGATTTATTTGTTCTTCGGTCCATTTTTTATCTAACAGTAAATAAAAAATCGTTAGATACCTTCCCAACCAGACATAACTTTCAACTATCTCATTTTCTAAGAGTAATTCATATTTATTTTTAATATTTATTTCCCAACTAACCGGTTGTTCACTCTTTATCTCTTTTTCAAATTTTTTAATTCTATAAGTTAACATAAATAACGCTTCTGTAATCTTTCCAAATGTGGAGTTTAATGCATATATTATAAAATCCCTTCTTTCAGCTTGACTTTCTAATAATTCTTTTTTATCTAATAGCATTTTATCTAATATTTTAAAAATTATTTCCTGAACTCTTGAATAATATTTTTCAGAAAATGATCGGGAATCGTTTATAGTACCCTTTTTAACAAGTTCTCCAATTATCCCTAATATCCAAAAACGATTTGCTTTCCAATCATCATCTTTCACCGTATACTTATCATTCCAAAAATCTTCTGATGTAATATATTGTCTAATAAATTCAAAAAGTTTGCCCCAATCAAGTATTTTTTTATCTTCCCAGGCATCCCGAATACCCCAAAGAATATCGTAAACATACAAATAGCCTGTTTTTAAAAAAGGGTTCAGATCATTAATGAATTTTTCCGGACTTTCTTTGATTACTTCTTTTAATATTTTTGATAACCCGTTAATAGAAGGACCTTTCCAATAATCAGTAGTTCTAAAAGTTGATAAAAATTCAGCAAGTTCTTTATTGGACATTTGTAATATTTTTTCCTTTGTCAGAGGAGAAATCCCCAATCCTGAACTGACCTCAACCTTTCCTATTGCAGGTCGTAATTCTATATCATATTTTGTAACATTTTTTATTTCATCATAAAGCTTCTTAAAATATTGTTCATGGGAAAGAGCTTTATAAAACTTCTGTTTATGTAAAGCGAGATGCAGTTTTTGGTCTTCTTTAAAATCTTCTAATTTCGCTGAATCTTCAATTTTGTTTTTTAATATTTCCCGCTGTTCATCAGTTAATTCTTTAAGATTTTCTAATATATGTTTTAACTCATCTCCAAAAGAGGAAGTATTTTTTAAAATAAAATTTTCAGTATCGTCATTCAATATTTTCCAGAAAAATTCTCTATAATCATCTAAATCATTACCAATAACATAGAGTGCCATTTTGGGAAAGTATAAATATTCCTCTTTAAGAAATATTTTTAGTATTTTTAGAGTGATATTTATATCGTTCTTCGCTTTAGCAATTAAAATTCTTTTTAATATAAATGTTAGTACATCCAAGGGCTCATCTAAATAATCCAACTCTTCGTAAAATGATCTGTAAGTTCCCCCTTCTTTTCTTTTAAGTAATTTCCTAACTTTTTCTACTAGATCTTTAATTACTTTCTCTGAGCATTTTTTACCAATATCTTCAGAATACTTTTCAAATACTTCTTTTAAAAAATGAGAATCAACTAATAATTCTATTTTTTTATCTTTTTTCGAATCTCTTTTCTTTTCTTTGCCTACCGGAGGAATTTTAATTGAAGTAATATACTTAATAATTTTCTCTGCTTTTTTAATGTCATCTGGATTATCTGTTAAGAATTTAGGAAGAAACTTTCTGGTAATTTCTGAACCCGGTAGCATTGTACTAAATCTTGAATTAAGCCAAATAGGAATTAAATTAATAATCTTAAGTGTTATTTTATTATTGGGAAAGTTTAAGAGAATTTTTACAAAGTATCGCCAAGTACGATAATTATCTATATGTTGCCCTTCTGAATCTTTGTATTTTGAGATTTCAATAATTATTAAACGTAATTCATCAATATATTTCTCATTACCTCGAATATTAATTTGTTGAGATATCCGTTCAAGATATGGTAAAACATTCCACTGGGGGATAAGGAAATAACCTTTTTCAGTTTCTTGAGGTCGTGTATTTAGATTAGGTATAAAATAACCTCTTTTTTTTAATTCATCAAACCATTTAGTTTCAGATCTCTTTTCAAAAAATTTGTTTTCATAGACTGTTCTATTTTTAATTCTATTCAAAAGTTCTAATTCTTTTTTGTTTAACATTTTCAGATTTCCTCTATTTCCTTAATTACATCATATGTAGTTGGCCGAGTTTTATCTAATGCATTTTTTAAATTTTCTAAAACACGTTTCAGCGTTTTATATCCCTCGTTATCAATTAAATAAGGGATAGACTTTACTCCAAAAGATTCATAATAAGATTGTTCTAGTTTAAATTTGGTAATTTCATGTGTAAACACGGGACTCAAAAGACAACCCGTTATTTCTATTTTAAATGACTCTTTATTTGATTTATATATTTTATATATTTTTTCAATAACATCCCACTCTGTTAACCCGTAACCTATAAAAACAATGAAACCATCGATATTTGAAAAAAGGTTTCTTAAAAAATTTTCTTTATCACTATAATATTCTAAATATTGATCAACGGTTAAAATTGAATTTTCGATATTTTCATAATTGCCATGTAAATATACAATGTTTCCATCTTTAAATATTTGATAACTAATTTCTTTAATCACGCCTTTATCATATGGTGATGTACAATTATAAATTCTTTGATTGGGATTAATATATAAAGAAGAATATCTTTTTATTCCTAAATCTAAATTAGTTGTTAAATATACTTTAGGATTTATGCTAAATATTAGTTCATATATTTCATTAAGGTTTTTTCTACTTTTTCCTTTTTTTATTTTTATTGTATCCTTTATTGTTTTTTCATATATAATTAACTTTTTCCTCTCATTTTTACATAAAGAATAACAAATGCTTATCACTTTTCGTGGATCGATTTCAGATTCTTTAGATAAGATATCCTCTTCGGCATAGGAAATCATTTTATATTTTAATAGTACTTCTGATAGTTTTTTAGCCATTTCACTCCAAAGAAGACATCCATACATTTTAGCTAAGCCTGCTCCTAAAAAAAGTATAATATTGTCATCTTTTGCTGCCTGATGCAGCTCGGGAAAATCTTTTTCTTGAAACCGAAGTAAATTTTCAATTTTGTCCCTTGAAAAAGCATCTTCCATATCCTTGAACTCCTTTTCATTTATATTCTACTTATATAAGTTTTAGAATCGTGTATTTAGGTTAATATAATCGAGTTAATTAGAACCGAAGTCTAAGGATCTTCACATATTCACATTTTTTCGATTTCCAACATTTGCTATAACAATGAGACAACCTTCCTCTATATTTTGTGAACTTGTAAAGCCTGACCCCAATTCTCACCTGATTCTTTAAAAGATCTCATCTATTATAATATAGGAAACTTCTTATTTGAATACAACTAAATAAGGAGGCACAGGGGACTGGAGCATTAGACCCCTTATAAAAATTAAGAAAAAGTTACCGAATTTTTGAGATAATATAACCATCCCCTATTACATTTAATTGTTAGTCTATTCATTCTCACGCTCTCTGTCTGGATCATTGTCATATGGTATAAGTTGTCCACTATTTATAGTTTTAATGCTCTTGGCTGATATTTGTAAATCAAAGGTTAGTATAGCTTTCCAATTCTTATCATTGTTAATTTTGCCTTCGAGAATTGCTTGGCATTTACCTTTGTGAAAAATAAAATTGCCGGGCTTTCGTTGAAACACGAACACCGATGAATAAGATTTACGGCCTTCAACAGCAAACTGACGCGCCCACTCGCGATTTTGTACGTTGACTAAATCATGGACTGTATTGTTGAAATACAGAATAGCTGACCGATTTCCGTTCTGGACAAGTGTTAGTCTAAGATTTTGAATCACTTGGCTTGCAGCACCATCATTATAGAAGACAAGAGGTAATTGAACAATAAGTAGATCATCTTCACTCTTGGAAGTAGCTGCAAAGGATCTAGGTAGACCAACAATTATTTTACCTCTTCGCCAGTTCATCCACCAGAAACTAAAAATAATGAAAAGCAATGCAAAGACGCTAATGAACAGAGCTACGATATTCACTAACCCTCCCCATGCTGAAACTATACACTCACTTTCCATATTTGTATAAACCTCCATTTTCTTGAAATCTTTTACTAAAGATACAAATATTTATTAAGTAATTCGATACATCTAAACGTTTTAATAAATTATTATTTAGTACGAAGGCATGATGTTTTATTACTAATATCAAATAAACCCGCTCTAAAAGTGTGGATTTTTATACTTCACATTTGATATACTGTAATTTCTTAAAATATGATAAAAGTATAATAATAACACGTCAAAAGATTGTTCTTTAATACACATTTTTATCTTGTAAGTGTGTAAAAGAAACATTACTTGTCACATTTATTGAAAGACCGTAGTCGCATATCCCTTGTTATTTTAAGTCAAAAAACTATCTTTCTTTCCTATATTGTTTTATCAAAGTATCAATTAAAAATTCTGATAATGTCTTGCTAGAATTAACTGCTAATTTTGCATGGTGTCTTTCTGGTTTATATCGTCTAGTATGAGCATCACTCATTTCATTTCTCATATTAGCCAAGCCATTTATAATTGAAATTAATCCAGATAAAATCTGTTTTATTGAATCCGGGTAATCAATATTAGATGGGTCGAGATTCAATAATCTTTTAATCCTTTGATATGCAGCTATTAAATCTCCTTTATATTGATAATCTAAATCATATTTTGAGAGAATATCTACAATTACAGTTTCTGCTAATGTCCTGGCATTAGTTATAGCACCATCAAAATCTTCTTCTAAAATTTTATCATCACATTTTTTTATTTGTTCAGTTAAGAAATCATTTTCGATCTCCCCAAGAGATTCAGGCTCAATGTAAACACTTTCAGTATTTACAATCTTATATCTCTTGCCTTTTTCTATTAGCAAGTATCCATCATATGAGATTATGTTATTTATTTTATCAACAGCTTCTGCCACTTTGAATTCGGTATCGTAATATGATCTCGGATCAACAATTTCCTCAATTACTTTTGCTAATTTAACCGATCCATTTAACTTTTTTATTTTTTCTTCAACATACAACCACCTTGATGGGAATCCTTGTCCGTAAGTATCTCTAAATCCATAACGATTAAACAATTCAACAAGCATTGATCCAGTTAAATATGGAGTATAGTCACAGTCACCATTTATTATCCTTGATAAATGTTTAATTGTAAATTCAGAAACTTTCATCTATATCCTCTTAAGACTCGATTTCACATAATTTAAAATAACCTAACAGTGCTGACTCCTAAAGGTTTTTTCTTACTTAATTAAAGTATTTTTAATTGCTGAGTATGTACAACCATCCTCTATCACATTTATTACTCTTTATTTAAATTGTTTGATATTTCTCGTAAGCTTTCGAGGCTGGATTCCAAATTTTCAATGATATCCTCAACCAGAGCATCGGGGTCAGGAAGATTATCTAAATCTGTTAAACTGTTATCTTTCAGCCAGAAGATATCCAAACTTGTCTTATCTCTTAACACTATTTCATTATAAGTAAATTTCCTAAATCGTTCAGCTTCTTTTCTCCCATGTCTATTTTCAGGATTATAGCATTCAATAAAATTTTTTAAATCCTCAAACTCCATCTTGTTTTCCTTTAAAGTGAAATGCATATTGGTACGTAAGTCATATATCCAAACTTCTTTGGTCCAAGGATTTTTATCTGCGGGGTGATTGTCAAAGAAAATCACATTTGCTTTAACACCCGGCTTGTAAAATATTCCGGTAGGAAGTCTTAAAATGGTATGTAAATCAGTTGTTTCAAGCATCTTTTTTCTGACGGTTTCGCCGGCACCACCTTCAAACAACACATTATCAGGAACTACGACTGCTGCTTTTCCATCAGTTTTCAATAAAGTTCTTACATGCTGGACAAAATTCAATTGCTTATTTGAAGTTGTAGTCCAGAAATCCTGTCTGTTATAAACAAGATCTTCTTTTTCCTGTCTACCTTCTTCGTTAGTAAAGGTCATACTGCTTTTTTTACCAAAAGGCGGATTAGTAAGAATATAATCAAACCGCTCTCCGGGATCGGCAATTAAGGCATCATTTCTGGTAATAGGTGGCATACTATTCATATCGCCAATATTATGTAGAAATAAATTCATTAAACAAAGCCGGTAGGTAGTTGAAACCAATTCCCAACCTCTGAAAGTATTAAATTTTAAAAATTCTTTTTGTTCTTGATTTAGCGAATAATTTTTAGGATTAGAAATAAAATCATATGCGGCAAGAAAAAAACCACCTGTTCCACAGGCAGGATCAGCTATGGTTTTAATTGGTTCGGGTTTTATACATTCAACCATCGCTTTGATAAGTACACGTGGAGTGAAATATTGTCCAGCACCACTTTTAAGGTCCTCTGCGTTTTTCTCAAGCAACCCTTCGTAAATAGTACCCTTAACATCTACACCTAGTATCGCCCAGTTTTCAGAATTTATCATCTGTATAATTCGATAAAGCTTTGCCGGGTCCTGTATCTTGTTCTGAGCCTTCACAAATATCTGGCCTATCAATCCCGATTCTTTCCCAAGCTCTTTCAGTAAATTTAGGTAGTGTGTTTCAAGTTCTACACCTTTTTTATCAATTAAAGTTTGCCAGTTATATCTTTCCGGTATTTTTAAATCTCTGTTATACGGCGGTTTTGAATATTCATCTGCCATTTTTAAAAATATCAGATAGGTTAATTGTTCCAGGTAATCACCGTAAGTGACACCATCATCACGAAGGATAGTACTGAAACTCCATACTCGGGATATTATTGTATCTGTGTTCATCTCTTTTTCCACTTCTTATTTCTTGATTCAAACTTTCCTTTATCTTGTTTTATCCTTTCCAATAGTGTTTCGGCAGACTCGCCTGCCTGACTGTCAATTTTTAATAAGTCTTTTAAATATTTTCTCCCACTGGTTTTTTTCAATTTTTTTTCTCTATCTAAAGCTTCTTTAAATGAATCTACTATTTCATAATAAAATAATCTTATCGGTTCATGTTTTTTGGTCCATTGAGCAGCCTTACCTTTCTGGTGTAATTTCCATCGATCTAATATTTTTTTAGTTTGCCCAATATAGACACTCCCATTGTTGCATTCTATCGCATATACAAACCACTTACCTTGCTCTGATACCAGTAAATTCATCTCATTATTAGCTAAATATCTATTTTCCATTTTTGCTCATTTTATCTTTTTTAATTTTTATTTGTTTTAAAAGTTCACAAGCAGGCAGGTCATTCGGATCTTGTGAAACAAGTTTACCTTCAAATGCTTTTTTTAAGATGCTCTGACGTAGATACTCAATTTTGCTTAGATTTTGCTCAACGATTTTTTCAACTTTATCACACACAGAAAGTCGGGATTCGATTTCACGTACTATATCACTCTGTTCTTTAAGTAAAGGAATAGGTAGAACAAAATCATTAATCAATCCGAAACTAATTGCAGGCATAGCTGCACCCTTAACTTTTATTGAAATTATTTGTTGAAAAAACGGAGAATTTAAAAAGTATAGTAAATACTTTTTACTAATTGTTTCATCTGGGATTACTTTAAATAAGTTATTTGCAATAGCACCTTCCAAACCAGAACAAACAAAACCTGTTGTTGCTCCATATCTTACTAGTGAAACATCTTCTTTATTAACAATATATTTTGAGCTAGGTTTATTTATATATCTAGCAAGTTCATTACCTTGGGTGAAATCAATTATTCTCAAAAAACGAATTTTATTTTGTTCTTTTTTTTCATCTTGAAGATGCCCATCAATTTGAATACCTTGTGAAAATTTGAGACATTCTTTGAATTTTTTATAAACCCAATTCCTATTACCATTTGTTAATTTCCCTTCAAATGCGGCTTTAAGAACTGCTTGCCGATAGATTTTTAGCTGTTCTTGTGTTTTTTTTAAATCTTCGGTTGCCTTATCTAAATCAGAAAATAGTGCTTCGATTTTTTCTACAATACGATTTTGTTCATTTAACGGAGCAATGGGTAGGAAAATATTTGCAAGTTTCCCTGCAGATATATTTGAAATATTCGTAGTTGTAGAAGCCTTTTCTTTTACATTGTTTTTAAAATCAAGAGAAGATAAATAATAAAATATAAATTTATTATTAAGTAATTCTGAAACTCTCAAATTAACAATAAAAGCACCTAAAGTAGATACATAAGGAATACTTTTTATTAAGGAAACTTTTCCTAATAATTTAAGACTATTTGATACAGATATGAGAATATCACCCTTTTTAATTATTTGCTCTTTACGTTTTAAAAATATACTATCCACAAACCATAAATCATTCCAGTCAACTTCTTTCTGAACATTTTTAGTTCTTAAGCATGCTATTAATCCATCTTTATAATCAATATTTTTAGCTGATTTTGGAAATGAAATACCTCTTATAAGCATTAAGCATTCACCAATTTTAGACAATTCCCAATTTTTAGAATAATTAAACATTTAAGCCACCAACACCTCATTTAATTCATTAATTATCTCATCGTACTCATCACCAAACACTTGATAGAATTTACCTATTCCACCAAGTGCATCAAAGGGAGTAAAGTTAAAATTCCCTTTAGTTATTTTCATAGAAGTCATAATATGGTCTTTTATCATTCTAAGCCATTCCATTTGTACTTCGGTAAATTGTATATGTCCTGCATTTTTTCTGAATACCCACTCCTTGAAATTTCGGTTAATAATTTCGGAAAACGGGGCTAACTCTTTATCTATTTTAAGTTCATACCTAATAAGCGACACAATATCAGTAAGCATTCTTTTCGTGCTTATTCCTTTTACTTTATTATCGCCAAGCTGATAATAAGCTCCCCACAATTTTTCTATAGTTAAGGAGTAGGGGGGAGAATTTAAGGCTTCATAGAGTTCTTTTATCATCTTGAAAGTAATTTCTTTTATTCTTTGAGGTTGGCTATAAAATATTTTAAGAGCCGTTATCTCATCTTTATTCTTTTTTATAAACTCCTGAAAAGTTTCTATGGTATTTTGCGCCTGGTTTTGGGTTTGTTTATCCCAATCGGCATTTATAACGGTATCAATATTTATCGTATCTATTATTTGTTCATGTTTTTTTCGAACATTTTCAATATAATCCCTAATATCGGGATTATCAAAAATTTTACAGGCTTTATCTAAAAATTCTTTCTTAGTGTCATCAATTTGCTTTTTAGTTATTTCTTCTTTTTCTACCTCATATTTTTCCCCTGCCTTAGTTTTGATAAAATCCCGATCATTTGCATCAAGCAAGTCTTTAACTACTTCGGTTAGGGACTTGCCCGAGGAAATCTCGGTAAATATTTCTTTTTCCTGTTCAGAGACTGCCCGATCTATTCTGATTAATCTATTTGCGGTGGATAGTAAAATATCTTCTTCCCTGCTACCCATTGCGATGTTCATCATCAGGTCTTTTAAAGGAATTGAGGGTTTTCGTTCAAGTGGTCTACTATCCGTTTTTAATGATTTACAAACACCGACTGCATCTATGATTACATAATGGGTTTTATTATCAGAAGCAGAAGGCGTTACTTTTCTTAAATCATCTTTTAAAAGAGTCCTGGTACCCCTTCCTTTCATCTGTTCAAAATAGTTCTTTGATTTTATATCGCGCATAAAAAATATGCATTCTATCGGCTTTACATCTGTGCCGGTAGCAATCATATCAACTGTAACAGCTATTCTTGGATTATAGTCATTGCGGAATGAAGCAAGTATCGATTTCGGGTCTTCATCAGATTTATAGGTAATTTTCTTGCAAAACTCATTACTTTCGGCAAATTCTTCTCTTATTATCTGAATAATATCGTCTGCGTGACTGTCGGATTTAGCAAAAATCAAGGTCTTGGGAACCTCTTGCCTATTAGGAAATATTTCTTTTAAAAGTTTTTCCTTAAATGTTTTGATTATATTTCGGATTTGGCTGGGATTAACTACGCTTCTATCCAAATCATTTCCAAAATATTGAAACTCTTCGTCTAATTGTTGCCAACGTTCTTCTCTGGTCAGCTTATTTCTGATATCAATAAATTCTTTGGCATTTATTTTACTTCCCTGCTGGGTAATCTCGGTTTCTATGACATAGGTATCGTATCCCACATTCACTCCATCAACTACTGCCTGTTCGTGAGAATATTCGCTAACTATGTTTTCGTGAAAGAAAGCAAAAGTCCTTTTATCGGGAGTGGCAGTAAGCCCTATGTGAAAGGCATCAAAATATTCAATCACTTGCCGCCACAAGTTATATATTGAACGGTGGCATTCATCGATCACAATAAAATCAAAAAATTCGGGTGGATATTTTTCATTGTAGACAACATCTTTGGGCGGTCCAACTAATTTAATTTCATTTAAAGAGATCTCTTCTACGCTTTCATCAAGCTCTTTATCCTTTAAGATTGAATACATTCTTTGAATGGTGCAGATACAAATATGACTGTCTTTTGAAATGTAACTTGAGTTCAAGCGTTGGATATTATAAAGCTCACCTAAATTCCTGGAATCATCAACGGGTGAGTATCCGATAGCTTCCTGTTCTGCTTGCATGCCTAAATTTTTTGTATCTACCAGAAATAAAATTCTTTTGGCATTGGCAAATTTAAGCAATCTGTACATAGAAGTAATTGCAGTATAGGTCTTTCCACTCCCTGTCGCCATTTGAACAAGTGCTCTCGGTCGATTTTCTGAAAATGATCTCTCAAGATTCTTTATGGCAATTATCTGACATCCCCTTAATCCTTTAGTATTCAATTCAGGAAATTTGGCAAGTTTATTTCTTAAAGTATCATCCTGCTTAAGCCATTCCTGCAAAGTCGCCGGTTTTTGAAAATTAAATATTAACCTTGAACGATGTATATGGTCATTAGAATCCGTGAATCTGGTAAGTTTTCCTGTACTCTCATACCTAAATCGAAGAGGTTGGTTATTTACGAACCATTTTAAATGGCTTTCTGCGTATTTTGAAGTTTGGTCTTCGTGCCAAGTCAACCCGATTCCTTCTTCCAGTCTTTTTGCTTCGATTACACCAACCGGTTTTTTACCTATGAAAAGTACATAATCGGCTGGACCGGAATCTGTGGGGTATTCCCTTACTGCTATACCTAATCCAGCAGAAAGATTTAATTGATTTTTATTCTGGATTATCCATTCAGCTTGGATTAAATCTTGGTCAATTTGCTGCCTTGCCTTAACTTCTGGGTTTATATAGCTATAGCTATCAGACATTTTCACTCCTTATTAAATTATTAATTAATCTATTTAATATGTCAGGAGATGTTTTATTTAAAAACTCAGCTATCTCGCTGGTGGAAAAGTTAAATTATTTTTTTCATTTTCAATAACTATCTTTATATAAAGAAAATACTCACCCTTTATATATTACGACAACTTTTTCCTGAATCCTTCTTTTTTGGGAAATAATCTAATCGCCTCTATGTATCAAGGGATGGTTCTTTGTCAAACTTCAAAAATCTATATTTCCCTTATTAAAGCGCCACCAGGGAGCAAAAAATTAATCTTTTCTATTTTTCTATAACTTAATATTAATACGACAAAAGATTTATAAAATCCTTCTTCTTTGGAAAAATGTTCTATTTTTATTTAACAGTAATTGTAATCCCCTGTTCTTCCCATTCCTCCCATTCGAGGGTGGTTATCTCGGGCAATTGGATGAGGGCTTGTAGGTCTTTTAATCCTTTTAGTTCTTCTCTTAAGGCAATTATCTTTTGGGCGAGGGGTTCGCTTATTTGTAACACTTTTACAAGTTCATCCTGGGATGCGGAGTTGATATTTATGGTTTTAGTTTTTGATTGGGCAGGAGGAGGAAAGACGGTTAGAATATCTACTTTGGCTTTATTGAATAATGCTTTGGTTCTATCAGGGCTATATTTATTGGTCCATAAATTTACAAATTGATGCTGAAATATTTCGATTATTTCCG
>NZ_PFKO01000303.1:0-2684 GCF_002784285.1 Candidatus Infernicultor aquiphilus | reverse complement strand
CTAATTATAGGAGGAATTTAATGGCTAAGAAAATGGTTTCCGTAATAAAATTGCAAATACCAGCTGGTAATGCTAACCCTGCACCCCCTGTAGGACCAGCTTTAGGTCAACATGGTTTAAATATTATGGAATTTTGCAAGGCTTTTAACGAAAAGACAAAAAAGGAAGTGGGTACTATTATACCTGTAGTTATTAATGTATATGAAGATAGGTCTTTTACTTTTTTTTGCAAGAAGCCTCCTGTAGCATTTTTATTAAAAGAGGCAGCAGGAATAGAAAAAGGGTCGGGTACTCCAAACAAAGAAAAAGTGGCAAAATTATCTCGAGCTAAAATTGAAGAAATTGCTGTACGTAAGATGTCCGATTTAAATACCAAAGACTTAGAAAGTGCTGTCCAAATAGTTGAAGGCACTGCCAGAAGTATGGGTATAGAGATAGAAAATAATTAATTATAAAATTGTGTGGAAGGATAAAATCCATTAACACCACAAGGAGAAAAATAAATGAGTAAAAAAAGAGGTAAGAAATATTTAGAGGCTATTAAAAAGTATCAGAAAGATATATTTTATGAACCTGAAAAAGCTTTTAATTTGGTTAAAGAACTTCATTGGACAAAATTTGAAGAATCTATCGATATTGCGATTAAATTAGGCATTGATACACGTCGCTCAGATGAGCAAGTAAGAGGAGCAGTGGACTTACCTCATGGTACAGGTAAAAAAGTGAAAGTTATTGTCTTTGCTCAAGCCGAAAAAGTAAAAGAAGCGGAAGAAGCTGGAGCAGATATTGTAGGAGCAGAAGATTTAGCCGAAAGAATACAAAAAGGATGGACTGATTTTGATGCTACTGTAGCAACTCCAGATATGATGAAAATAGTAGGTAAATTAGGTAAAATTTTAGGACCCCGAGGTTTAATGCCTAATCCTAAAATAGGAAATGTCACTTTTGATATAAAAAATGCTGTAAAATCAATAAAGGCAGGAAAAGTAGAATATCGGGCGGATAAATTTGGCATAATTCATGCACCTTTAGGGAAAACAAATTTTGATGAAAAAAAATTATTAGAAAATTTTATAACTTTTGTAGATGCTATAATTAAAGCTAAGCCGTCGTCTTCTAAAGGAAGATATATACAAAGTATTGCTATTTCATCAACTATGGGTCCAGGAATACATCTAGATCAACAAAAGATAGGTGCTTGGATGGAAAAACAAAAAAATATAGAATAAGAAATATATTAAAATTTTAACATACCTTAGACAGCAGGAGTTATTAGGAAATAACTTAATAGATATTAGAATATCTTCCCGCCGAGGTGAGAATAAAATAATTAAAGATTATTAGTTTCACCTTCCTTATAGATTTAAGTCTAAGGGAGGTTTTTTATTATCAAGAATTTTCAGATTAGAGAGGAGGGTAAATTTTGGCTTTAAGTAAAGATTCTAAAAAAAAGATAATTCAGGATTTAATAGTAAAATTAAAGGAATCTAAAGGAATAATTTTAACAGATTATCAAGGAATGAATGTATCCCAGATTAATAGGCTTAGAGATGAGTTAAAAGAAAAGAAGGTAGAATTTAGAGTAACTAAAAATACTTTAATTGAAAAAGCCAGCGAAGAGTTGAATATAAAGGAGCTTACTAAAGATTTAGTGGGTTGTACTGCAATAGCTTTTAGCAGTGACGATGGAGTAGCACCGGCGAGATTACTAAATGAGTACTTTAAAAAAAATAAAATTGATTTAAAGGTTAAATCTGGTTTAGTAGAAGGCAGATTTTTAAATCAAGAGAAAGTTATAGAGATAGCGTCTCTACCTTCAAAAGATGTTCTTATTGCACAGATAGTCGCTGGAGTTAAATCTCCTCTTTATTCTTTGGTGTTTGTTTTGCAGGGTCCATTGAGAGGATTAATTTATACTTTGGAAGCTATTAAAAAAGAAAAAGAAAAAGAAATTGAGGTTTCTTAAATTTTATAGGAAAGAATATGATATATGCTAATGTTGTATTACACCTGGAGACTAAAAAGAGCTTTATGTGCAATACGCCATACGATAAATATATTGGAAGGAGGTGAAATAAATGGTAGAAAAGAAAAAAGCATTAAAAGAAGAAGAAAAAGAAGTAGTTAGCAACGAGACAGAAAAAATTGATATAAAAAAAGAATCAGCAGTCTCAGAAGAATTGCCAGATGAAATACTAAAGAAGATAGAAAAAATGACTGTATTAGAATTAGCTGATTTAGTTAAAGCTTTGGAAAAAAAATTTGGAGTAACTGCTGCTATGCCTGTTGGAATGCCCAGTAATGCCGCGGGAGCAGTTGCAACAGGTGAAGATAATAAAGTAGAAGAAAAGACCAATTTTAAGGTAATACTAAAAGAAATAGGACCAAATAAAATTAAAGTAATAAAAGAAATAAGAACATTTACTGCGTTAGGATTAAAAGAATCAAAAGATTTGGTAGAAAGTGCACCAAATACAGTAAAAGAAAATGTAGATAAAAAAGAGGCTGAGGGAATAAAGGAAAAATTAGAAGCAGTTGGAGCAGTGGTAGAAATAAAATAGAAAATAACGTTTTTTGATAATATTGATGAAGATATCCCTTAAAAATATTTTAAAGGATATCTTCTTGCATTTAAAATTAAAAAGTGATAAAATTTTACCTTACGGATATGTTTTTAAGTTTTA
>NZ_PFKO01000368.1:0-12362 GCF_002784285.1 Candidatus Infernicultor aquiphilus | reverse complement strand
TTTACTGTTTTTAGGTAGTCCACTTTTATCTTTTAAATCATTAAAAAACAGTCCAGTTTTATCTTTTATTTGACAAGGTAGCAAAAAAATTTGACAAACTAGCAAGACAAGAGTAATATAAAAAAATTAAATAAAAAGAAAAGATTTTTACCAATGGCTAAAGTATAATAGAACAATTTTTAAAAAACAAAATGTTGTTATTGTTACACAAGGACAAGGAGAAGTATAATTTTGCAATATATTTTTTCCAGTAATTTCACTAAATTACTCGAGAACCTGAAGAGTGACTATGAGATTTACATTCCGGTTAAAAAAGGTGAACAGCGTTTTTATAAAAAGTATATTGACTTCACTGATGATATTGTTATCGGTGAGGTGCGAGCCTTTGAACCGCTAAAATCTTTTTTCTTCCGTGCACGTGAAATCGTTGCCGAAAACTTCAAGTCTGATATTCCTCATACAAGCCAAAAACCTTATTGTATAGTTGGTATGAAAGCTTGCGATCTTAAAGGATTAAAAATACATGATTATGTATTCAAAAATCATGATTTTCAAGATCCTTTCTATATTAATAGGCGTAAAGATAACCTTATTATTTCTGCCGATTGTACTTCTGCTATAGATACATGTTTTTGTCTTGCCCTAAATGTTAAACCTTATCCCCTTGAAAATTTTGATATAAATCTTTCTGAGGTGGGAGAGGATTTTATTGTTGAGGTTGGCTCGCCAAAGGGTAAGAGGCTTGTTGAAAAATATTCTTTTCTTTTTGAAGAAATAAAAGATAAATTCCTTTCCCAAAGAAACGAACAGAGAGAAAAAGTTACTAAAGCAGTCGAAAAAAATATAAAAGAAAACAAAATTCCTCAACAGGATTCATTTAAGGGTATTATTGAAAGAGGATATGAATCAGATATATGGGCTGATGAAGCAGACAAGTGTGTTGAGTGCGGAGCGTGTAATACAATCTGTCCTACTTGCCACTGTTTTTTACTTTATGATCAGAAAGATGAAAACCGGATGGCTCGTTTGCGTATCTGGGATTCTTGTATGATAAAAGATTTTGCTCAAGTTGCAGGGGGGGCAAATCCTCGACCAGAATTATGGATGAGATTAAGAAATCGATTTGAAAAAAAATTTGATTTTTTTTCAAAAGTTGCTAATATTTATGCCTGTACAGGTTGTGGTCGGTGCATATCTGCTTGTCCTGCAAAGATAGACATTAGGAAAATTCTTAATAGATTGGTGTATGATGTATAAGATTAAAAATCCGTATAGGCCTATTAGGGCTGAAATTACAGGAGTCATATCTGAGACACCTACAATAAAGACGATAAGGATTGTACCAGAAGAACCAATAACATTTGAAACAGGCCAGTTTATAGAACTTACCATTCCGGGGATTGGTGAGGCTCCTTTTACCCCCTCATCAAGGCCTGCTATGAAAGGCATAATGGAACTAACTGTTATGAGTGTAGGCAAGGTTACCAAAAAGGTTCATGAACTTAAAAATGGTGATATTGTAGGTGTGAGAGGACCTTTCGGGAAAGGTTATCCTATAGATAGGTTTAAAGGCAAGGAGATATTAGTTGTAGGCGGTGGATGCGGATTTGCTCCTCTTAGAAGTTTGATGTATGAGCTTTTTGATAGGAGTGGAGAATTTAAAAAATTATTTTTTAGAGGTGGTTGCAAGACACCTCAGGAGTTGCTATATAGAGGTGAAATAGCTGATTGGGCCAAACGAAAAGATTTAGATATAAAACTTAGTGTAGACAAAGGTGATAGCGGGTGGAAAGGGAATGTAGGTGTTGTAACTACTATTCTGGATGGCATAGATATGGATTATGAAAGTGGTATTGCCATTGTTTGTGGGCCACCAGTAATGATGAAGTTTTCGACTAAAAAACTACTTGATATAGGCTTTAAAGAAGAGAATGTATACCTTTCTATGGAGAAGAATATGTCATGTGGTATAGGAAAATGTGGTCATTGTAGATTAGGGATATACTATGCTTGCAAAGATGGTCCTGTTTTTAGTTATGATAAGGTAAAAGATTTTTCAAATATATGGGAGTAGAAATGTACACCAGCGCAGAACAAATTCATCAGGGAAAATTAAATATTAAGCCGAAAAAAGGCAAGGATTTAAGACTTTTTATAGATCTTGATATTTGTAACTCTGGTGAGTGTAAAGAGTGTGTTATCAATTGTAGTTATTATTATCATCCAAATAATAATGGGATTATTTCTATAATAGAACTGGTAACATATGCATTGGTATGCCGTAAATGTGAAGAGCCGCACTGTGTTAATGCTTGCCCGGTAGAGGCAATTGAACAACAAGAAGATAAGTTATTGATAAGACATAATATGAGATGTATAAGTTGTAAATCATGTTCCTATGCTTGTCCTTATGGCACAATATATCCAGAAAATGTTCCGCTATTAATTCATAATTGTGATTTTTGTTTTGAGAGAAGGGATCAAAAGGATGAGATATTATGTGTAAAGAGCTGCCCTTATGGTGCATTAGGTTTAAAGAAAGGTGATATCGGACTGGATGAAAATAGTTTTTTAGTTGGTGATAATATTATAGTTCACTCAACTCATTGGAATAGGGAGAAGGCATGATTTACATATTTTATTTTTTATTTTATGGTTTTTTTTTAACAGCTATTATCGGACTTCTAGCCAGTTGGATAGATAGAAAGGTTACAGCCAGGATACAATATCGCGTTGGCCCACCTCTTTTGCAACCATTGATAGATATTGTAAAGCTTCTAGGTAAAGAGACACTTATTCCAGCAGGTTCATCAAAGATAACGTTTTTGATGGCCCCAATTATTGGCTTGGCAAGTGTGATATTAGTATCTACTTTATTATGGATAAATAATATTAACCCGGCAAAAAGTTTTTTAGGTGATTTAATAGTAGTATTATATTTTTTAGTAATTCCTTCTGTAAGTATTATTATGGGTGGTTTTGCATCAAGAAATCCACTTGCAAGTTTAGGTGCATCAAGAGAGATGAAGCTCGTATTAAGTTATGAGCTTCCTTTTATACTTGCGATGTTAGTTACGGTGATAAAATCTGGGTTTACTTTTAGGCTTGGTGAGATATTAGCTTTTCAAGCACAGAACGGAGCGTTGGTTAGAAGTTGGTCTGGTGTTTTAGCTTTAATTGTGGCCATAATATGTATGCAGGCTAAATTAGCACTAGTCCCTTTTGACATCCCTGAAGCAGAAACGGAAATTAGCGGTGGCGTATTAATAGAGTATTCGGGTTCTGGACTTGCTATTTATAAACTTATGAAGAATATGCTTCTGTTTACACTTCCATTCTTTTTAATAATTGTATTTATAGGTGGTTTAAGATTTGATGGTATACATCTCTTGTATGGTGTGTTAAAATATATTTCATTAGTCGCCTTGATGACAGTTATAAGAAATACCAATCCCCGGGTAAGGATTGACCAGGTCGTCAAGTTTTTCTGGGGGCCTATGACTATAATTGCTATAATAGCTGTAGTATTGGCATTATTAGGAAGATGATAATATGAGTATGAAATTAAAAGCACTTCTAAAATCGGCGTGGGTATTTCATTTGTCCACCGGGAGCTGTAACAATTGTGATATTGAAATACTGGACTGCCTTACTCCGAGATTCGATATTGAGCGGTTTGGTATGCTTCTTGTAGGGAGCATAAAACACGCTGATGTTCTTTTAATTACTGGTTCAGGTAATCGGAAGTCGATGGAAAGGGCAAAAAGACTATATGAACAGATACCAAAGCCATGCCTTGTAGTAGCAGTAGGAGAATGTGCTTTATCAAGAGGTATGTTTATTCATAGTTATAACTGTCCTGTTCCGATAGATAAGGTTATTCCTGTAGATGTTTATATACCGGGTTGTCCCCCAAAGCCAGAGGCAATAATTGCCGGTGTAGTAAAATTGATTGAGAAAGTTAAAAAAGGTACTGAGAAAAAGTCATCAGTTTAAGGTATAGGAATTTTAATAATTCCTATACCTTAAATAAGGAATATGATTTATTATTATGAAGAATATTAAAGACAAGATATTCAAGGGTCTAATAAATATTGCGGTGAGGGTGAATTAAGGGGTTTTCAAGGGGAAGAATTCCCCTTGAATATCTTGTCTGTACTAATTATCATACTGAATGACAAAGGAGCCGAAGTATGACACGGGAAGAAGTTTTATGTGATTTAAGAAAAAAATTTAAGGATGACATAATTGAAGTTTTAGATAAATCTCCTAAGAGAGTATATATCGAGATTAAACCTGAATCAATAATTCAGGTAGCAAGTTATATTTTTAAAGATTTAAAAGCTAGGTTCAATACCGCCTCTGGTGTAGACACACGCTATCATATGGAAATTCTTTATCATTTTTTGATCGAAGATATTAATCTATTGATTTCTTTAAGAGTAAAATTACAAAAACCAAAATTAGAAATAGATTCTCTTTCAACTATATTTGAAGGTGCAAACTGGATAGAAAGAGAGATACATGAAATATTAGGTATAAATTTTAAAGGCCATCCTGATTTGAGAAGACTTCTTTTACCAGACGATTGGCCAGATGGTGTTTATCCATTAAGAAGGGATTATAAAGAGTGGGATAAGAACGCTATCAGAGATAGAGGGGTATAATGGCAAAAACAATAATACCAATAGGTCCATATCATCCATTACAGGAGGAGCCGGAATTCTTTATACTTACTGTTGAAGGAGAAAAGGTTGTAGATATTGATGTGCATATTGGCTATAATCATAGAGGAATAGAGAAACTCTCTGAGACAAAGACATTTGATCAGTCCACTTTTGTGATAGAGAGAATTTGTGGTATATGTTCAACAAGTCATCCCTTTGCCTATACGAGAGCAGTAGAGGATATTATTCCTATAGAAGTGCCAGAGAGAGCCAAATATATAAGGACTATAATAGCTGAAGGTGAAAGGATACACTCACATCTCCTATGGTTAGGTCTTGCCGGCCACTTCTTAGGATATGATACTGTATTTATGTGGACATGGAAGCTAAGAGAAGAGATTCTTGATGTGATGGAGATATTAACCGGGAACAGAAATAATTATGCTATGTTTAAGCCCGGAGGGGTAAGAAGGGATATAAAATCTGAAGATATACCAGTGGTTATTAAAAAGATTGATTCTATCGTACCTACATTGGAGATGCTGAAAAAAGCAGTTATAGACGATCCGGTTATACATGCTCGGACGAAAGGAATAGGCGTTCTTTCAAAAGAAGACGCTATAAATTATTGTGCACTTGGACCCACTGCAAGGGCTTCGGGTGTAGCCAGAGATGTGAGAAAAAACTCACCTTATGGAGCTTATGATAAAGTAGAGTGGGATATGATAGTTACCCATAACGGTGATGTTTTTGATAAATTGGTAGTAAGAGTATTAGAGGTCTTTGAGTCAATAAAGATAATAAAGAACTGCTTCTTGAACCTACCAGGCGGTGAAATAGATGCTAATATTAAGGATATTCCTCCAGGGGAAGGTATAGGACATATAGAAGCGCCAAGAGGCGAGTGTTTCCATTATGTAAGAAGCGATGGAACAAACAGGCCTGTTCGTCATAAGGTCAGGGCGCCTACATTTATGAACCTTCCTACATATAAAGCTACTGTTATAGGTGAGGACATTTCAGATGCGACGATAATTTTAGCTGCTATAGATCCTTGCTATTGTTGTACAGAAAGAATGACTGTATGTAACATAAAGAGGAAGAAGATATATAGTGGGAAAGATTTAATTAAACTTTCTCGAGAAAAAACCAAGATATTAAGAAATAAGATGGGTGTTAAATGAATTTAACTACGCAATTTTTTAAATTCGATAATCTATCAATGTTTGTGGGAATATTTATTGGAATATTTTTCCTGCTAATTATTATTTATTCTTTTGGGTTTATGTCGCAGAAAAAAAGACTGATTTACTATTATTCTTATTTAATCCTTACTTTTATAAGTTCACTCGGTGCTGTCTTTTCCAATAACCTTATTCTCTTTATGGTATTCTGGGGATTTTTAGGACTTCTTTTATATTTATTAATCGGATTTGGTCAAACGGAACATGCTTCTTATACGGCTAAAAAAGCATTTATAATAATCGGTGGCACAGATGCCCTTATGCTTCTTGGGCTGGCTATTATTTGGCAACTTACAGGTTCACTTCAGATGGATAGAATAAACATAACATTAAATACAAAGATAGCGGTTTTAGCATATATGTGCCTTGCAGTAGGTGCTTTTGCCAAGGCAGGCGCTATGCCATTTCATACTTGGGTTCCAGATACCGCCCAAGATGCCCCCACACCGGTTACTGCCTTTTTTCCAGCATCACTAGATAAGCTTTTGGGGATATACTTCCTTGCCAGAATTTCCCTGTATATGTTTAAAATGAGCCCAGCTTTAAATACTGTCTTAATGATGATAGGCAGTTTTACTATTGTGGCTGCGGTTATGATGGCACTTGTGCAACATGATTTAAAGAAACTTTTAGGGTATCATGCTGTAAGCCAGGTCGGTTATATGGTCTTAGGAATTGGTACAGGTAATCCTATCGGTATAGCAGGTGGATTGTTTCATATGCTAAACAATGCTATATATAAATCCTGTCTCTTTCTTTCAGGTGGTGCAGTGGAAAAAGAAGCAGGAACAACTGATCTTGAGAAGCTGGGTGGTTTTGCTAAGATTATGCCTATTAGCTTTATTACATTCTTAATAGCATCATTGGCCATATCAGGAGTTCCTCCTTTAAATGGGTTTGCATCGAAATGGATGATTTACCAGGGTATAATAAAGACAGCTGGTAATGGTAGTCATCTCTGGATAATATGGCTTATTGCAGCTATGTTCGGTAGCGCCCTTACCCTGGCGAGTTTTATGAAATTAATCCATGCTGTATTTTTAGGTCAATCGGTTAATGAGAAATTTTTATCTAACCAAACATCGATGAATGGTGGAGTGATAAATAACAAGCCAAGAGAAGCTAGTCCAGCTATGTGGATTCCTCAGGTTTTTCTTGCAGTTCTCTGTGTAATATTTGGTGTATTTGCTTACAGAATACCTCTTAAAATGTTTATCTTCCCAAGTTTAGAAGGGAAGGTAGAATTCTTCGGTATATGGAATGCAAGTCTTGCTACTATTTTAATAATTGTGGGGATTATAGTTGGTGTTATAATTTATTTTTTGGGCACAATCACAAAAACTAGAGAGACAGAAGCCTTTATTGGTGGAGAAATATTGGAAAAACAGACAAATATGAGGGTTTCAGGAACCGAATTTTATGATACAATAAAAGACATAACTCCCTTAGATACTATTTATAAATTAGCCGAAAGAAAAGTATTTGATATTTACGACATTGGCACTAAAATGACCTTTGGATTTAATAAGATTTTGAGCTATTTACACAATGGTATACTCCTTACATATCTTTCCTGGTGTCTTTTAGGAATGATAATACTATTTTATATTTTATTAAGGTAATGAGATGATAGAATTATATATTTTATTAGTGCTTATGATTGTTGGAGCGATAGTCACGATTGAGTTAAAAGACCTGCTTTCTGCTGTAATATCTATTGGAGCTGTTGGTATGGTGCTTTCGATAGTTTTTTTAATAATTAAAGCACCCGATTTAGCTATTACACAGATTGTTGTTGAAATGTTGTGCTTTATTATATTATTAAGGGCGACCTTAAAAAAAGATCTTCCATTTTCAACAACTGGTAGTTGGCTTTTTAATACTTTTGTTGCTGCAGGTTTTATTGCAATATTCTTATTTGTAGCTGTAAAAGCCTTTAAAGATTTACCTGAATTTGGCTACCCTATTATGAGAGTTGCCAATATATATCTGAAAGAAGGGTTAGTTAAAACAGGTGCATCTAACCTCGTTTCTTCAATTATTCTTGATTTTAGGGCCTATGATACTCTAGGCGAGGCTACGATATTATTTACCGCGGTAATAGGTGTTCTAACTATTGTTCGGCGTATAGGCAGAAAGAAAAAAGATGAGATTGTGGAGGAAGACGATGAGTAAAGAACATGATGCAGGTATGTCTCTAATTGTAAAAGTAATTACTCGTTTTACTGTAGGACTTATACTACTTTATGGAATTTATATAGTTTTACACGGTCATATATCGCCTGGGGGAGGATTTGCTGGTGGAGTTATTATAGCACTTTCTTTTGTAAACCTTATGCTTGCTTATGGTAAAGATGTGGCTTTAAAGAAACTTCCTAGAAAAACAATTTCGTTTTTTGAAAGTACCGGTGCCCTTCTATTTTTAAGTATAGCTCTAATAGGATTTTTTGGTGGATACTTCTTTTTAAATTTTATATCAAAGGGAGAACCTTTCAGGTTATTTAGTGCAGGTATTGTACCTTTTTGCAATATAGCCATAAGTCTTAAAGTTGGCGCCGGGCTTTTTGCTATATTTATCGCCTTGGTATTATTAAAATTTGATTGGGAGAAAAAAGAATGATAATATATTTGCTTTGTCTTATGCTTTTTTGTTGCGGACTTTATTGTATTTTAGTAAAAAGAAATATAATCAAGATCATTTTGGGAATTATTATAGCAGAATATGCTGTGAATCTTTTCTTTATACTAGTAGCTTATCGTATGGAAGGCAGGGCTCCAATTCTTTCATCTGAGGTTGAAATTGTTAATATGGTTGATCCTCTTCCTCAAGCACTTGTTCTTACTTCAATTGTGATTGGGCTGGCAACAACAACATTGCTTGTGGCTATCGCAATGAGAATATATGAAAAGTACGGGACGTTTGATATTACAAAAATTAAGGAGTTAAAGGGATGATAGCTATATCTCATATAATACCGCTTTTTGTGGCTATATCTCTATTAGGGGCATTTATAATTTCAATAATTGGTAAGAGGTTAAAATGGATACCAGATGTAATAGGAAACATAACCACACTCATTTTATTAGGTCTTTCTGTTTTAGCTATGTGGACGATAGTTACAAAAGGTACTCTTGTATATAGTGTTGGTAGCTGGAAGTTACCCATTGGAATAGCTCTTGTATTAGACGGTTTGACGGCCTTTATGCTAATAACTGTAAATCTGATAGCGTTTTCCGTTTCCATTTATTCCATAAGTTATATGGAGAGATTTACCTCGAAATGGAAATTTTATACCTTATTCCTGTTGATGGTGGCTGGGATGAACGGGGTAGTGGTAAGCGGTGACATATTTAATCTATTTGTATTTTTAGAAATAGCCTCTGTTGCAAGTTATGCCTTAGTTGCTTTTGGTACAGAACGTCATGAGCTCGAAGCAGCGTTTAAATATACTGTAATGAGTAGCGTAGGTTCACTTTTTCTCCTTCTTGGAATCGTATTTTTATATAGTTATACCTCTACATTGAATATGGCGGATATGGCGAATATTCTGGCTCAAAAAAGTGCAAGTAATATTATCATCATGGTGATCGTCTTATTTATTACGGGGTTTGGGCTTAAGGCAGCGCTTGTTCCTTTTCATGCCTGGCTTCCGGATGCTCATCCTTCTGCACCAGCTCCAATATCGGCAATGCTTTCAGGGGTATTAATAAAATCACTGGGAATATATACATTATGTAGAATTTTTTACAATGTAATTGGAATAAACCCTACCCTCTCTTCAATACTTATGATACTAGGAACCCTATCCATGGTTATTGGAGTATTTTTAGCTATTGGACAATGGGATTTTAAGCGACTTCTAGCCTACCACTCTATAAGTCAGATTGGGTATGTTATTCTAGGGATTGGTCTGGGCACCCCACTTGGTATAATAGGGGGTTTGTTCCATCTTTTTAATCACTCCGTATTTAAATCATTGCTATTTTTGAATTCAGGGGCGGTGGAATATGCTACCGGTACGCGAGATTTGAAAAAAATGGGAGGATTAATTGCGAAAATGCCTGTTACCGGTACTACAAGCCTTGTTGCCTCTATGTCAATTGCAGGTATTCCTCCTTTTAATGGTTTCTGGAGTAAATTAATTATTATAATTGCAGCTGTGCAGGCTAATCGCTTAGGATATGCTTTCTGGGCTGTTTTAGCAAGTATATTAACTTTAGCATCTTTTACGAAGGTTATGAAGTATGCCTTCTTTGGTAAACCGAGAAAGAGATGGAGTGAAGTAAAGGAAGTGCCTATTTTCATGAAACTAGCGATGGTAACTCTAGCGATTATTTGTGTAATTGGAGGGGTTTTACTTATTTCTAATATAAATCAAATTTTTCTTAAACCTGCTTCTGACGTGCTTTTAGAAGGCACAAAATATGCTGATATAGTCTTTAAGGGGATACAGTAGATGAAGAGTAAAATAATTATGTTTTTCGTAGCATTTATAGTATGGTGTCTTTTAGATTGGGTGCCAGATTGGCAGCACCTTATTGTTGGTGGATTTGTTTCTGCATTTGTTACCTTTATGATAGGAGATTTATTTATAACCCGGCCACATGTATTAAAACATCCGTTGCGGTATTGGTATTTTTTTGCTTATTATTTACCTATATTCTTATGGGAATGTTTTAAGGCAAATCTGGATGTTGCATATCGTGTTTTGCATCCTCGGTTACCTATAAATCCGGGAATAGTTAAGGTAAAAGTTGAATTAAAAACAGATACAGCCTTAACGTTTCTAGCCAACTCCATAACCTTGACTCCTGGTACAATGAGTGTTGATATAGATAAAGACAATGGTATTCTATATATACACTGGATTGATGTAAAGACAAAAGATATTGAATCGACCACGAGAATTATTGTTGAACGTTTTGAAAAAATATTGAAAAAGATTTTTGATTAGAGGATAGGATATGAAGATATTTAGATGGTTTATAGGTATGATTTTTTTAGTGGGGATTGTTATTTTAATTATAATACGCCCGCTACCATTTCTTTTTTATCCCGACCTTCCCTATATTGGGTTTTTAGGTAGAGCCCTTTACATAATTATTCTAGCCTGTATTTTATGCCTTTACCGAATATGGAGAGGTCCAACCGCGGCAGACAGGATAGTTGCAGTCGACATTCTAGGCATTATGATTGTTGGGCTATGTGCTATTTTAACTATTTCAACAGGTAGGCCTTGGTATATAGATATAGGCATAGCATGGGCACTTCAGAGCTTTATATGCGCACTTGCACTTTCTAAGTATTTGGAGGGGAAAGGATTTGATGATTAATATTATAGGTTTGATATTTATCAGTATAGGTCTAGCTTTTGATTTCTTTGGGTGTCTGGGGCTTGTACGTCTTCCAGATGTATATTGTCGTCTGCAAGCAGCTACAAAGTGCGTTACTCTTGGTACTTGCAGTATTCTATTTGGCACATTTCTTATAGTAGGATTTACTGCTGCTGGATTAAAATCGCTTTTATGCATAATATTTATTATTTTAACCGCTCCCGTAGCAGCACATACTATAGCCAGAGGTGCACACAGAGCAGGAGTAAAACTCTGGAAAGATAGCATTGTTGATAAATATGCGGAAGATAAAGAGGGAGAAGCTTAAAGCAAGATTAAGAATTAAGTAAGGATATAATTATAATATGAAACTTCCCAAAGTAAGAGAATTGATAGAGGCAATAAAGGCACTTATCCAGGGACCGTATACTTCTAAATTTCCAAAAGAACCACATATAGCTCATCCAAATTTCAGGGGTCAGCCTGAATTTAATCAAGATAAATGTGTTGGTTGTCTTGCCTGTAAGGAAGTATGTCCTGTAGAAGCTATTGCCTATAAGGATATAGTCGATAAAGACAACAATGCCAAACGAATTATAATCCATTATACGGATACCTGTATATTCTGCGGGCAGTGTGAAGCTGCATGCATTGTTAATCACGAAGGAGTTAAATTGACCAACGATTGGGAACTTTCATTTTTTGACCGCAGCGAATCCGATGAGAGGATAGAAAAGGAGCTGCAGCTCTGTGAAATTTGTGGGAAACCTATTGCCTGTAAGGATCATTTAAAATGGATTTCTGAAAAAATAGGTGAATTATCCTATTCAAATCCTACCCTATATTTATCCCACCTAAAAAGCCTTGGCATTGTAGATGAAAATATTATATCAGCGTTGAAAGATAAGGGACGTTCTGATCGAGTAAAAATTCTATGTGCCCGCTGTAGAAGAGAGACTACCTTAACTACAAAGTGAAAAATATAAAATGAATGAATAAAATTTAATGAAGAAATTATGATAGATGGAAAAAGATATAGGGCACACAGAAAATACCTTCAAAGATATCCTTAAGAAAAATATAATGATTGATGTATTAACTGTTTCAGCTACTTCAG
>NZ_PFKO01000139.1:0-2722 GCF_002784285.1 Candidatus Infernicultor aquiphilus | reverse complement strand
CTTGCATTAATAAAGACAGAATAGCCGTTAATTTTGACCGAAGAATTTATCTCTTCCACCCTCTTTGTGGCTGCTTTAATCTTCTATGTGCCTAAATTAAGTTCAGTGGAAAGTAGCTGTCGATTCAGATTGCTGTCCCCTATAATATCCTTATCTGCAATTATTAATTCTCCTATTCCCATTCGGGCTAAGAGTTCTAATACCGTCCCACCCAATCCTCCCGCTCCGATTATGGCTACTTTTGATTGGAGTAATTTAATCTGCTCTAAAGGGCTAAGCACTCCCAGATTACGGTGATAACGTTCGGGAATAATATTATTTTTCAGGGCTAATATTTCTATCCCCTTCGAAAGGTATTCATATTTATGAGAGATATTTTTTATCTGATCTACGGAAATATTATAATACTTCTTGCCAGAAGTTGTGATCGCTTCTTTTTTTGCCTTCTCTAATTCTTTTAAAATTGCTTCTTCTTTTTCCTTTTTCATATTTTCTTTCATGAGCTTATCTGGGCGTATGCAATACGCCCCTACTCCTTCTTTGTAATCTTGTAATTTGCAACTGTTTCTTCCTTCTTCACTATTCACTATTCACTAATGACATTTATACTTAGCTTTTAATATTTCTAATCTTTGTTTAATCTCTTTTTCAAATCCTCTTTCCGTAGGGAAATAATATTTCTGACCTTTTAATTCTTCAGGTAGATGTTCCTGAATAATGTACCCATCTTTAAAATCATGGGCATATTTATAACCTTTACCGTATTCTAAATCTTTCATTAGAGGAGTAGGTGCATTACGGATAATCAGGGGAACCGGAAGTGGTCCCCATCTTTTTATATCCTCTTCGACAAGCTGATAACCTTTATAGAGAGCGTTACTTTTAGGAGCACAGGCTAAATAAGTAGCTGCTTGAGTCAGGGCTAAATTGCCTTCCGGCATTCCTAAAAAATGTACTGCTTGCATAGCCGCGACTGCTATCGGTAAAGCCTGAGGGTCAGCGTTACCTACATCTTCAGAGGCAAATCTGATCAGGCGCCGGGCAACGTAGAGAGGGTCTTCCCCAGCCTCTAACATACGGCCTACCCAATAAAGGGCGGCATCGGGATCAGAATCGCGCATACTTTTATGTAGGGCAGAAATAATATTATAATGTTCCTCACCGGTCTTATCATAGCGCAGGCATCTTTTCTGAATTGCTTCTTCAACAATCTTTAAAGTTATAGTTCTAAGGCCCTGGTGATCAGGTTGGGTAGTTATCACCGAAAATTCTAAGATATTTAAAGCTATGCGTGCATCTCCATAGGCCAGTTCAATAATAAAGTTTAATACTTGAGGTTCTAATTTAAGCTTATATTTTCCCAAACCCTTTTCTTGGTTCTGTAAGGCTCTTTTTAAAATTTTTTGTAAGCCTTCGAAAGATAAGGGTGCTAATACATAGACCGTGGAACGGGATAAGAGAGGCGGAATAAGCTCAAAAGAGGGATTTTCGGTAGTAGCACCGATTAGGGTTATGGTTCCATCTTCTACGTAAGGTAAAAAGGCATCTTGCTGGGCTTTATTAAATCGGTGAATTTCATCTACAAACAGGATAGTCTTTTTATTATAATATCTCCTCCTATCCTGGGCTTCTTTAATAATTTTCCTTAAAACAGGGACCCCGGAAACCACTGCACTGAAGGAGACAAAATAAGATTTGGTCATTTTAGCAATAATCTTTGCCAGAGTAGTTTTACCTGAGCCAGGTGGACCCCAGAGGATAATCGACTGGAGCTCATCTTCTTCGATGGCTTTTCGTAATGGTTTTCCTGGAGCAATAATTTTTTCTTGTCCTATAAAATCCTCCAGTTTTGTTGGCCTGATCCGATCAGCAAGAGGAGCATTATTTAGTTTATCTTTTTGGAAATTTTCAAAAAGTTCCATTAAAATTTACCTTAATTATATTTCCTATAATTTTATCATCTTTCTGGCTATTTTAAAAATTCTTTCTTTTGGTTTATTTATTTGTCTTTTCAAATTCATCTTTGAGTATCCCCATTAAGATTACATCATAATATTTCGCCTTGTAGAAATGATTTTTTCTTAATTTCCCCTCTTTTGTAAAGCCACATTTCTCATAACAACGTATTCCTCTTTGATTAAACTCAAAGACTTGAAGATATATTTTATACAAATTCATCTGGTTAAAAGCATGCTGAAGGAGAATTTTTATCGCCTCGGTGCCATAACCTTTGCCCCAGTATTCTTTATTGCCAATTACAATTCCCAATTCTGCATTACTATTCTTCCAATCAATTTTATGTAAACTAATCTGACCTAGATAAACTCCTTCTTTAGTCTCCATAACCAGGTTTTTCTCTGTATCATTACGACTCATCGCTCTTTCTAAAAACTTTTCCTCTTCTTCTCGAGAAACCGGGTAGAGAAAGGCAGCTAAATATTTGGTAACTTCCTGGTCATTTACCCATTTCATTATCTCCTCTAAATCTTTCCTTTCAATAGCTCTCAAATTTACCAATTTTCCTTTTAGCATGCCCTCTTTCTCCTTCAAGGTAAAATTTAGTGCCAGGCACCTTTTTTTACCTTTATGACAAATTTAGTGCCAGGCACCTTTTTTTACCTTTTTAAAAATAAGAAAATTATTTTCTATTATAGCAGGAATTTTAAATCTTTTGTAGAATTTATAAATATATAAAAGATAAAGGAGGTATTCTAATGGTTAA
>NZ_PFKO01000365.1:0-12371 GCF_002784285.1 Candidatus Infernicultor aquiphilus | reverse complement strand
AATATAATTATTTATGACACAGTCTGAATAACGGGTCGGATAAATCCGACCCCTACATTACCATTCCCCGATCAGGTCGAGGACAGGTTTGTTTACTTTTTGGGGGACAACCATATGGTAAATTAATATTTTAAATTTTAAAAATCTATTTTATAAGGAGGAAAATAAGATGTGGATTATTATTGGAGGAATAGTTGCCATAATTTTAGGAGTATGGGGATTAATTGAATGGTGGTTATTGTTCTTAAAGGCTTTAGCAGCTTTAATACCCTTTATCTTAGTAGTTGGTGGTGTATTAGCAGTGATAGTAGGGATAACTTCTAGGAGGGATAAAATTGAAGAGGAGAAAGAAGAGGTTATTGAGCAATCCTCAGAAAGCGATAAATCCTAATTTTCAGATTTTAGAGAAATATAAAAAGTTGACAAAAATACTCATATATATTATAATTTTTCGTGTTATTAATTTATTAAATGTAATGATCATTTATTAAAAGGAGGAATATATTTTTATGAAAAGGATTTATATGGATCATGCCGCAACTACATCTACAGATGTGGAAGTAGTTGAAGCAATGAAGCCTTATTTTACTCAAAAATATGGTAATCCTAATAGTATTCATTCATTTGGACAAGAGGCTAGAGAGGCAGTAGAAGAAGCCAGGGAGAAGATAGCTCGATTAATTGGAGCGAATCCTTCGGAAATTGTTTTTACTGCCGGAGGGACAGAGGCAGATAATTATGCTATAAAAGGAATTGCTTGGGCGAATCAAAAAAAAGGAAATCATATTATCACTTCCCAGATCGAACACCATGCTGTCTTGCATTCCTGCCAATTTTTAGAGAAACACGGATTTAAAGTAACCTATTTAAAAGTAGATAAATATGGTCTGATAGACCCTGAAGATGTGAAAAAAGCAATTACCGGCCAGACTATATTAGTAACTATTATGCATGCTAATAATGAGATTGGCACTATTGAACCGATTAAAGAGATAGGAAAAATAGTTAAAGAAGCGGGTATATATTTTCACACTGATTCAGTACAGACTACCGGGCATATTCCCATAGAAGTTAATGATTTAGGAGTAGATATGTTATCCATCTCTGGTCATAAATTATATGGACCTAAAGGAGTAGGAGCGCTGTACTTAAGAAAGGGAACTAAGATAGTAAATTTAATAGACGGTGGTGCTCAGGAAAAAAATAGGAGAGCCGGTACAGAAAATGTGACTGGAATGGTAGGATTGGGCAAAGCTGTGGAGTTGGCAGAGAAGAGATTAGCTGGAGGAGAGGTGGATAAAGTGGTAAAATTAAGAGATAAATTGATTACCGGAATTATGGACCAAATAGAAAATGTTCGTTTAAATGGACACTCCACCAGGAGACTTCCTGGAAATGCTAATATCTGTTTTGAATTTATCGAAGGAGAATCGATGTTGCTCAACTTGGATATGAAAGGAGTGGCAGCCTCCAGTGGTTCAGCTTGTACCTCTGGTTCATTAGAGCCCTCTCATGTCCTATTAGCTATAGGACTACCTCCAGAGATAGCCCATGGCTCTTTAAGATTGACTTTGGGAAAAGATAATACCGAAGAAGATATAGATTATGTTCTAGATATTTTGCCTAAAATTATAGAAAAATTACGAGCTCTTTCTCCCTTTACAGGTAGTTGGGATGGGCTGAAGAAAAATAGTGTAGAGGAAAAGTAATAAGTAATATGTAATGTGCATTGAGTGGAATACAGGGATAAGTGATATGTAATTAGTAATGAGTTAATAGTGTATAGTTTCAAGTTTAAAAGAACAAGTTACTTATCACTTGTTACATATTACACAACTTACTAAGGGACTGAAAGATTGGTAGCCAAGAATATAATTGGATCGAATTGAAGTTTTCCGGATAGAGATAAAATTAAGAAGGAGAATTATGTATGAGTATATATAGTGAAAAAGTGATGGAACATTTTCAGAATCCCCGGAATGTCGGAGAAATTAAAGATGCTGATGGAATAGGAGAAGTTGGTAATCCTATTTGTGGGGATATAATGAAAATTTATATAAAAGTAAAAGATGATAAGATAGTCGATTGCAAATTTAAAACTTTTGGCTGTGGTGCTGCCATTGCTACCAGCAGTATGGTTACTGAAATGGTTAAGGGTAAAAACATTGATGAAGCTTTAAAAATTTCCAATAAAGCTGTAGCTGAAGCCTTAGGAGGGCTTCCCGCAATTAAAATGCATTGCTCAAATTTAGCTGCTGATGGATTATCTAAAGCTATTGAAGATTATAAACAAAAGATTAAAATTAAAAAATAATAACTATAAACTAATTTAATTGTATATAAAAACAGTATCGAGTATATAGTATTAAGTATCGAGTGAAAAAGAAGAAAGAAGGCAGAATAAATACTAACGACTAATTAGCGTTTTGTATTTTTCTTACACTTATTACCTGCACCTATACGCTAAATGCTATACGCTCCACGCTAGGTTTATTTACCAGCGACTAATTTAATAAGAGGTTATTTTATGATGACAATATTAAATTTAAGTGAAGTTTCTTTGCTGGCTGCTTTTGTAGCTGGTTTTATCTCTTTTATTTCTCCCTGCGTTTTACCTCTGGTGCCAGGTTATATCTCTTTCATATCTGGAATGTCTTTAGATGATTTAGAGAAGGGGAGATTTCGAAATAAAAATACTATAATTATCAGTTCCTTATTTTTTATATTCGGATTTTCTTTAATATTTATTCTTTTAGGAGCTACTGCAACCTTCTTTGGCCGTTTTTTACTAGAGAAAGCGGTAATTCTGAGGAAAGTAGCGGGCTTAATAATTATAATTTTTGGAATACATATGTCAGGTTTATATAGAATAAAATTTTTAGAATATGAAAAAAAGATTTATGCCAATACTAAACCAGTCAATATTATAATTGGTCCATTTTTAATAGGTTTAGCCTTTGCCTTTGGATGGACCCCCTGTATCGGTCCTGTTCTGGCTACTATTTTAATCTATGCAGGTACTCAAGAAACTGTTTATAAGGGAATTTTACTGCTTACCCTTTATTCAGCTGGTTTAGGAATTCCTTTTTTATTAACTGCTATCGCCATTAATAAATTTTATTTATTTTCCAATAAGATTAAAAAGCATTTTAAAACTGTAGAGCTGGTAGGAGGAGTATTGCTTATCCTGATTGGTGGGTTAATCCTTACCGATAATTTACAGATAGTAGTAAATTATTTCATTAAGTAGTAAAATATGACCGTTTTTTAAAAATTAAAACTAGACCTAATTAATTGAGTGATAAAAAATAAATTTAAATAAAAATAGAAGAGGTTTAAGCTAAAAATGAAGATTTTTTCTGCTAAAAGAGACCAGATAATGATTTTAACAATTTTTTTAATACTAATATTCTTTTTCGGAATACGATCATATTTTAAAACGAACCAGCAGGGCAGAGAGGTGGTAGAAGAGAATAATTTATTAGCCCTTAATTGGTTATCTTATAATGAGGGATTAGCCCTGGCAGAAAAAGAAAATAAATATGTTTTGATTGATTTTTATACCGATTGGTGTGGTTATTGTAAAAAAATGGATAAAAATACCTATTCTAATGAAGAGGTAAAAAAAATATTGTCTAAAAAATTTGTCATTATTAGAGTAAATGCAGAGTCGGATAATAAAGTGATTGAAAATGGGGAAGAGATAACTGAAAGAGAATTGGCTAAATTATATCAAGTTTCTGGTTATCCTACTACCTGGTTTTTAGAAAGTAATCATAGCCGTGTAGCTCCTTTACCAGGATATGTAACTACCGAGCAATTCATTCCAGTTTTAAATTACATCGGTGAAGGGTGGTATAAAAGTATTTCTTTTAAGGAATATTCGGAAAAAATATAATTAATAGATTATTAATTATAGATAGTTTAAATCAATATAGAATGGTCAAGGAATTGTAATGGTGTAATAATATTTATAATTTGCCTTGGCCTTTTTTATAAGTAAAATATAAATAATAATAGGGTAAGATAATTGGATTAGATTATGATTAGTATAAAAGAAAAGATTAGTAATAGATTAGAAGAGATTAAGAAAATAAGCCGAGGAGAAGAAATTGTAGTGTCTTTTTCAGGAGGATTAGATAGTACAGTAGTTTCTGCCTTAGCACTCCAGGCCTTAGGGGAAGAGAGAGTGGAAGCAATTACGGTTAGTTTTGGAGAATATAGTTATAGTAAGGGTTTAAAAAATATTCAAGATATCAGTAAGAATCTAGATTTAAAGCTCAGGATTGTTCAGGGGAAGGAAGAACAAGAAAAAGTTTTAAAGAAAGGGCCAGCTTGCAATAAGTGTACCAGGATAGCTAAACTGGGAAGAGTTAAAAGAGAAGCTAAAGGAAGATTAGTCTTGACTGGTTCAAATCAGAGCGATACCTGGGGTAGGAAAGGTCTAAAGTTATATGATGGCTTTTATGCTCCTTTACTAAAAATGACTAAAGAAGAGATAAAAGGAATTGCTAATTATTTTAATTTAAAGATTTTAAGAATTGGAGAAAGTAATTTTAGAGAAGGTTGCAAATTAAAACACTTACTTAAGCCCTTAGCAAATTCTTATTATCATGGTCATACAGTAGCAGAAGCTAATGAAATATTGTTAAACATTTTAGAACAAGAGAAATATAAGGCGCATTTAGCCAATGTAAAGATTATTGGACCATTAAATAAGAATATTGGATTGATAAATGTATTCCCTCTGCCTAAAGAAAAATTAAAAATAAGGATTATTAAAGAGCTGGAAAGATTGAAAAATTTAGAAAAGATTAAATTTTTAGATCAGCCAATTAAATTAATTATTAAAGCAAATAAAGGACAATTTGATAATCAACATTCCCGATATTGGTTAGAAAAGGGGAGGCTACAACCAGATTTTTCTGTACCTATAAAAGTGGATTGGTTATTAACTACTAATAAGAATCTCGCTACTTTTCAGGTTATTGATTATCAAATAATGGAATAGTATAATTATATCGTATCGCGTATTGCGTATCGAGTATCGCGTATTCTAGCGTAGAGCGTGCAGCGTTTAGCGTATAGAATACAGTAATGAGTAATATGTAATTAGTGACAAGTTTCGGGTTACAGTTCACTCGTTACATATCACATATTACAAATCACACATTACACGACTTACGGGTTAATTGGAGAATTGGTAAATTATATAATATATATGGAGGTAAATTTATGTCTAATCAAAGATTATCTGAATTTGATATCCAGGAAGCAATAAAGGAGGTAGCTAACTTGATGGGAGTTTCTGCCCGCACTGCTCCCAAATCTGCTGGTAAAGATTTTGTAGTGATAAAAGTTATTTACGGAGAAGAAGTAAATAGGTTAGCGGAAGAAATGGTCCATTATGGTGAAGAGTTTAGTAAGAAAAATTTTGACCGTGATGGTGATAATGTCAAAAATTCCTTAGCTGTTTTATTAATAGGCCTAAAAGAGGCCCAATCGCTCGGTTTGAATTGCGGAGCCTGTGGGTATGACCAATGTTCTGACCGAATTTCCCATAAGAGTAATGAATTTGATGGACCTCAATGTGCTTTTAGACTTTTAGATATGGGAATTGCTATTGGGTCAGCCGTGAAAACTGCTGGAATAATGAATGTAGATAATCGGGTAATGTATCGGGCAGGAGTAGTAGCTAAAAAAATGGGTTTAATAGATGCAGATTTTGTAATGGGTATTCCTTTATCGGTAACTGGAAAAAATATTTATTTTGACCGATAAGTCTGATTAACTCAGGATATTCAGGATATATTAAAAAGGCAAAAGATAATCTTTTGAGAAAAAATTACACAGTAATTTTATGAAAAAGTGAGAAAAGTTAGTTCTTTTTGATCAAGACGACTACTGAAAGCAAGAAAAATATTAAAAAGATTTGCCCCCTAATATTTAAGCAAAGCTTCTAAAACAATTTATTTACTTCATATTTCAGAAATTATTTTTCAAATATAAAAAATTTAAAAGGCAATTCTCAAAAATTGGCACAGTAATTGCTTATATAAAAGGTTAGGAAATAATTTAAAAGGAGGTGAATATAGATGAAAAAGAAACTGGTTATCCTAACCCTGATTATAGCAATAACCGTGGTGTTTTTGGGTCTTACTCAATCTATTTATGCTCAAGAAAATAAACCCTTAATGAAACAGAATATGCTACCGTATAAAAGTGGTGAATTTAAAGAAATGATGGATAAAAGACTAAGAAATAGCCCTGATATGAAGATGGAAGAGTTTATCAAATCTTTAAATCTATCTGAAGAACAGGTAACAGAAATTAAGAGAGTTTTATTAGATTTTCAAAAAGACACCCTTGAACTTAGGAATAGTCTTCAGATAAAAGAGCTGGAAGTTAAAGCATTATTGTTAGAACCGCTTACTGAGATAACAAAAATTAAAGCAAAATTTGAAGAAATTGCTGAGTTGAAGGTTGAAATTAGGGTTAAAACAATTGAAAGGTATTTAGAAATTAAAGGATTGTTAACTCCTGAGCAACAAGCTAAATTGCCATTAGGTGTTCCTTCCCAAATATTTGCTTACCAAGAGATGGGTATGGGTAGGGGTAAAATGATGAAAAGTTGTTGCTGGTAAATAAAAAGCAATAAAGAGTAAATTTAAACCGGGAGGAGAATAAATGTTTTCCTCCCCTACTAATTTTTATAACGAGGTGTAAATAAAAATGATAAAAAATAAACTGTTAAAAATAAATAAAAAATTGATAGTTACCACAATTTTAATCTTATTTCTTTCTTTAAGCTTAATAGTACAGACTATAAACGCAGAGCCTCAGTTGGACAAACCTTATTTATCTATCGAGGATTTAAGCAATAGTATTGCAGATATTGCAGAAAAAAATAGTCCAGCAGTAGTTAATATAGATACAGTAAGAATGGTAGAAACTCAAAATCCTTTTTTAGATGATCCCATATTCGGACATTTTTTTGGAGACCAATTTAAAGAGTATACCAGAACAATTCCTCAAAAAGGCACTGGCTCCGGGTTTATTATTAACCAAGAAGGATATATAATTACCAATGAACATGTAGTCCACAAAGCTGAAAAGATAAAAGTTACTCTTTCTGATGGGAGAGAATTTACCGGAGAAGTAATTGGTTCAGATACAACTTCAGATATGGCAATTGTAAAGATAAAAGCAGATCATTTACCTCTGGTTGCTTTGGGTGATTCAGATAAGTTAAGAGTAGGAGAAATTGTGGTCGCCATTGGTAACCCTTATGGACTTCAACAAACTGTAACCATGGGTGTAGTTAGTGCTAAGGGCCGTTCTATCCCTACAGGCATAGAAGGACGTGTATATAAAGATTTTATTCAAACTGATGCAGCTATAAATCCTGGGAATAGTGGTGGTCCGTTACTCAATACCAAAGGAGAAGTGGTGGGAATAAACACAGCAATTATTCCTTTTGCTCAGGGTATTGGATTTGCTATTCCTATAAATATAGCCAAGAAAAATATAGATGATTTAATTAATTTAGGCAAAGTAAGAAGATCATGGTTAGGGGTATATATTCAAGAGGTTACTCCAGAAATTGCCAAACAATTTAACCAAGCGGAAGCTAAAGGTGTTTTAGTGGGAGATGTAGTTAAAAATAGTCCAGCAGAAGGAGTCGGGATAAAAACAGGTGATATAATTAAGAAAGTTAATAATGAAGAGGTAAATTCCCCTGAAGAACTTCAAGATAAAATAGGAAATATAGAGATTAATAAAGAAGTAAATGTCGAAATTGTGCGAAATGGTGAAACAATTTCCTTTATAGTAAAAATAGGTGAGATGCCTACTGTGGAAGAAGAAGGTAGTAAAACTCCTAAAGAAAAGGTATTTTCAGTACAAACTGGATTAAAAGTGGAGTCAGTTACTACGGAAATTGCTAAGGAATTGGGATTACCCTGGGTAAAAGGGTTGGTAATCACTGAAGTGGTCCCGGGAAGTTCGGCGGATGATATGGGTTTACAACAAGGGGATATAGTTTTAGAGGCAAACCGAACAGAATTATCTTCTGTTGAGGAGTGGGAAAAAGTAATCAACAAATTAGAACCAGAAGGTACACTACTGTTATTGGTTTTTCGTAATCAACATACTTATTATGTGCCGATAAAAGTGGAGAAGATTGACTGAATAAAACTGTAATAAGTGATTTGTAGGGGCTCGATGCATCGAGCCCCTAATTGTAGGACAAGTGTCCCCCGTTTTCAAGAGGGCAGGCCCGCCTGTAAAAAAATAGATTTCTGCGGGAGTTTACCCTCGCGAAAGCGGAAAAATGGAAAGAGATGGTTTATAAAGTTGGAAAAAGGGAAAAATCAAAAAATATTTGAATCATTACCTTTTCGAGAAAGAAATATTGTATTAGCTTTAATTATTATCTTGCTTCTTACCCTATTGCTGGGTTTTATGACCTATAAAGAAGTACAAAGAGAAAGATATTATTTGTGGGAATTGGCTCGTTCAGAAGGTTTAAATATTGCCTTTTCTATCCAGGCTCTTGGTCCTAAATTTATTCTAAATGAAAATATTTTGAAAGAAATTTTGCTACTTTTAAAGAAAGAGGAAGTAAGCTATATTGATATTTGTAATGATAAAGGTTTAATCCTAATTAGTACTGAAGAAGAAAGAGGGGAAAGAACTATACAAATCTTCAATCCGGGTAAAATTAATTTTGTCAACACTCAAGACAAAAAGGGGAATAGAGTACTTCAGGTAATAAAGCCATTTAATCTTGATATTAATAGACCTTTAGATATTTGGAAGATATTGCCTATACAAAATAGTTATTTAGTGGTGGGGATAAATTTAGAGGGTTCTTATCTTCTCTTGAGTCAGACCAGGAGAAGAATCATTTTAAACTACGGTATCATAATGGCCCTGGTGTTGCTGGGAATATATGTAATTTTTAAATTACAGGAGACCTATATCGTAAAAAAGACTCTGAATGAAATGAAAGTCTATACTTCAAAATTATTGGAGACTATGGGTAATGCGGTAATTTCAGTAGATAATAAGGGCATCATTAAGACCTTTAATCGTAAGAGTGAAGAGATTTTTGGCAAAAGGAGAGAGGAAGCGTTAAATAAAGATTGTCAGGAAGTATTGAATTTAAATATTGAGGGAGAATGTATTTTTAAGAAATGTTTATTAGAGAGAGAAAATATCAATCAGGAAATAATTTTAGAAGAAAAAGGGTTAAATAAAAAAATAATGGAGGTTAACACTTCCTTTTTAACCGGTGAATGGGGAGAAATCACCGGCGTGGTAGCGGAAATAAGGGATGTAACTGAAATTAAAAATTTAAATGAAGAAATAGCTCGTAATAAGAGATTGACTGCATTAGGTAAATTATCTGCCGGCATTGCCCATGAAATTAGGAATCCTTTGAGTTCAATTCGGGGATTAGCTCAATTTGTCTATAATTCATTTTCCAAGACTGATGAAAGAAAAGAAGACCTTAATACCATTATCCAGGAAGTAGATAGGTTAAATAAATTGGTCGTTCAGGTTTTGGATTACGCTAAAGTAAAAGAATTGGAATTAACCTACTTTTCTATCAATAATTTAGTCAACAAGATTGTTGAATTATTTAAACAAGAAATTAAAAATAAGCAGATTAGATTTTATTTAGAACTTTGCCCTGATATTTCTCAGATTCAGGCTGACGAAGACCAGATAAGACAGATCTTAATGAACATTATCATTAATGCCATTCAAGCTATCTCAGAGAAAGGTGAAATTAAAATTAAAACGGAAAAGTGTCTTATTAAAGGAGGTTCTGGCCTAAAACTAATCATAGAGGATAATGGAGTTGGGATCTCCGAAAAAGATCTTAATCAGATATTTGACCCCTTTTTTTCCACTAAAGAGCAAGGTTCTGGTTTAGGCCTTTCCATAGTATACAAATTGGTAGAGGGTCATCAGGGAGAAATAAAAGTTGAATCTAAAGAAGGGGAAGGGACAAAATTTATTATTTATCTACCTCAAAAAGGAGGGAGTAATTTTGCAGAAGATATTAGTGGTCGATGACGAACAGAATATAAGAAGAATGTTAAATCGGGTGCTTTCTTCAGAGGGATTTATAGTTAAGGAAGCTATTAATGGCTTAGAAGCCCTGAAGAGATTAGAAGAAGAAGATTACAGTTTAGTATTATTGGACCTTAAAATGCCTGGTCTAAATGGAATAGAAACCTTAAAGAAAATAAGAGAGTTTGATATAAATTTACCGATTATTATGATATCTGCTTATGGAAGTATTTCTGAAGCAGTAGAGGCTATGAAATTAGGGGCTTTGGATTATTTGATAAAACCTTTCGATATCGAAGAATTAAAAATCATAGTTGAAAGAGCAATTAAACAATATGAATTAAGAGTAGAAAACATTTACTACCGAGAGGAAGAAGAGAAGAGGTTTAATTTTGATGAAATTATCGGAAAGAGTAAGGCTATAAAAAGAGTTTTAGAGATGGTGAAAAGTGTATCGGTTACCCCTGCTACTGTGCTTATTACTGGGGAGAGTGGTACAGGAAAAGAGTTGATAGCTCGGGCAATACACAAGAATAGTCCTGGCAATAAGAATCCTTTTGTAGTGGTTAATTGTGTAGCTTTTTCTTCTTATCTTTTAGAAAGTGAACTTTTTGGACACGAAAAGGGAGCTTTTACCGGTGCGATTTCCAAAAGGATCGGCCGTTTTGAGATGGCTAAGGGGGGTACTATTTTTTTAGATGAGATTGGAGAAATTGACCCGGTTATACAGACTAAACTACTTAGATTTTTACAAGAAAAGGAATTTGAAAGAGTAGGTAGTTCAAAAAGTATTAAAGTCGATGTACGAATATTATCTGCTACTAACCTAGATTTAAAAAAGAAAGCGGAAGATAATAATTTTAGACAAGATCTTTATTATCGGCTGAATGTCTTTAATATAGAAGTTCCCTCTTTAAGGGAGAGGAAAGAGGATATACCTTTACTGGTGGAGCATTTTATCCATAAATATGATAAAATATTAAATAAAAAAGTAGAAGAAATTTCCCCTCAAGCAATGGAATTACTCTTAAATTATGATTATCCAGGAAATATAAGAGAACTAGAAAATATACTCGAAAGAAGTATGATTATGGCTAAGAACAACATAATGGATGAGACCTATTTTGCTTTTATAAATAAGGAAAATTTTTCGGAGAAAAAAGGGACTCTAAAAGAAGTAGAAAAAGAATTAATTATAAAATATTTAATTCAAAAAAAAAGTAATCGTACAAAAACAGCAGAACTTTTAGGTATAAGTCGAAGAAATTTGCAGAACAAGATCAAAGAATACCAAATAAATTTATAAGTCAAAAAAACCGGTTATTTTTTTCTAAAAAGTTTCCAAAATTAGCCGGTCCTTTTTTGATTTGACATATTTATTAAAATATTTTACACTATGGAGGTAAAAGAAACACTTTTACCCGAGAGTTGTATCTCGTATGAGAACAAGATCAGAAATAAATAAAATAAGTAGTATTTCGTCTAGTATCTAAGAACAGAACTAGAACGGAGGTGAAAAAGTGAATAAAGTATCTAATTTGCCAGAATTTAAGCTCACCACGCGGCAACTGGCTATCTCTGGTATGTTAGGAGCAATTGCTATGATCTTGGGAGCAACAAGATTAGGGTTTATCCCCGTTCCTACTCCTGCTGGTAGTGCCACTATTATGCATATTCCAGCAATTTTAGGTGGTATATTAGAAGGTCCAATAGTAGGTGGATTGGTAGGATTGATCTTTGGAATATACAGTTTTGTAAATGCTACTAACCCTATTTTTGCGGATCCTTTAGTTGCAATTTTTCCCAGAATATTTATTGGAGTGGTAGCTTATTATTCTTACAAACATCTCTGGAAAAATAGTGCTTTAGCGGCAGCATTAGGAACTATCACCAATACTATTGGTGTATTGGGATTAGCTACTTTAAGAGGGTATCTCCCACTTAAAGTTAGCATTACCATTGGTTTTGTGCATGGCACTCCAGAAGTAGTAGTAGCAATATTAATAGTGACTATATTGGTTAAAGCTTTAAAGAAAGCGGGTTATTAAAAAGTTTAGGAGCAGAGAAGATAATTTCTTCTCTGCTCTATTTTTATTGGTTATAAAATTTTAAGTGGAATATTATGGTTATTTCCCAAAAAGCCAAAAATATTTCGACAGATTATATATATGGCGCGTTGCAGATAATTTTATAGTAAATTATAATTTTTTGGTTATAATTAATGTTGTAGGGGTTCGATTTATCGAACCCGTAAATAAGCGGGTCGGATAAATCCGACCCCTACATTA
>NZ_PFKO01000202.1:0-2692 GCF_002784285.1 Candidatus Infernicultor aquiphilus | reverse complement strand
TTATTTAAGATATGAGTTAAGTGATATTTCCAATTTCCCTGCTTTCGCTTTATCTATGGTGGTTATTATTTTTTTAGGGGGTATTCCTCTTAATTTTTACTTTAGAAAGAGAGAGTGGAATGCTGATAAATTTGCTTTAAAAATAACTCAAAAAGGAGACGCCTTTATAACCTCTATGGCCAAGTTTACCAACCGAGATTTAGCTGATGCCTATCCTTACCCTTTAATTGAATTTCTATTTTATACCCATCCTTCTATTGGAAAGAGGATTAATTATGCTCAGAATTTTAAAAAGAAGATTGGATTAAAATGTAAAAAAATAATTTTGTAGCTAATTTTGTAGTAAATTATGATTTTTTGGTTATAATTATGTTGTAGGGGCTCGATTTCTGTCTGCGTGCAGGCACGCACAGGCAGGCAGGTAGACACATCGAGCCCGCTCAATACCGGGTCGGATAAATCCGACCCCTACATTACCATTTTGTTTACTTTTTGGGCTATAATTGTATTATAATATTATAATAATAAAGATAGATCCTAATCCTCACTAGAAATTTTAGAAATTGTTATTTTTTTCTGAAATATTTTAGCTTTTTGTAACCTTCGAAGTAAGGGAAGATATTTACTAAATATTTTTTAATAAATTTAAGGAGGAAGTATTGATGAATTATTTTCTAACCGAAGAACAGGAAATGATAAAAAATTTAGTAAAACAAATTGCCCAGGAAAAGATTGCTCCAGTAGCTATTGAATTAGATGAAAAAGGAGAATTTCCCTGGGAACTTATGAAAATATTTGCTCAATCAGACTTGTTTGCCATATTTGTTCCAGAGGAATATGGTGGACTGGGGAAGGGTGTTTTAGACTTGTGTATTATAATAGAGGAATTAAGTAAAGCCTGTGCTGGAGTTGCGGTATCTTATGCTGCGAGTGCTTTAGGCACTTATCCTATAATATTATTTGGTTCAGAAGAGCAGAAGAAAAAATATTTACCTCAGATAGCTAAAGGGGAAAAGTTAACTGCTTTTGCCTTGACCGAATCAGATGCAGGCAGTGATGCCGGAAGTATTCGTACTGCTGCGGTTCGTGATGGTAATGATTATATTCTAAATGGTAATAAACAGTGGATCACTAATGGAGGAGAAGCAGAAATTTACACTGTAATTGCCATAACAGATAGGGCTAGAGGCAGTCGTGGTGCCTCAGCATTTATGGTAGAAAAAGGAACTACGGGTTTTAGTTTTGGTAAAAAAGAGAATAAAATGGGAATTCGTTGTTCTGCTACTCGGGAATTAATCTTTAATGATTGTAGAATTCCTAAAGAAAATTTAATCAGTGGAGAAGGTAAGGGATTTTTAGTGGCGATGAAAACCCTGGATAAATCACGACCAGGAGTAGCAGCTCAAGCTGTTGGTATTGCTCAGGGGGCTTTAGATGATGCGATAAAATATGCCCGGGAACGGATTCAATTTGGAAAACCTATCTCTTCTTTTCAAGGGATTCAATTTATGTTAGCCGATATGGCTACTCAGATAGAAGCAGCTCGAGCATTGTTGTATGCTGGAGCACGATATATTGATAGTAATGCAAAAGATATTTCCAAAATATCCTCAATGACCAAATTATTTGCTTCTGATGTAGCGATGAAAGTTACCACTGATGCAGTACAAATATTTGGTGGTTATGGTTATATGAAAGATTATCCGGTAGAAAAAAGAATGAGAGATGCCAAGATTACCCAGATTTATGAAGGAACCAATCAGATACAAAGAGAGGTTATTGCCTTACAATTAATTAAAGAAGCAGCTAAAAATAGAAGGTAAAATTTAGTGCCTGGCACTAAATTTTACCTTCTATTCTGTGTAAAGAAAGGGGGTATGAAGAAAGATTAAAAAATTTCTAAAAAAGAAGGATTTTTTAACTTATTATAGTATAATAAAATATAGTAAAAAATAAAATAATTTCTTTTAAAATATTATAAAATAAATAAAGGAGATAGATATTATGAAAATAAGAAAAGTACTTACATTTCTAATCGTTTTTTCCATTTTAGCTATGATGAGTCTATCAGCTTTTGCAGTCAGTAGCTCAAATCTAGCTAATAAATTTCAATCCAATGGTGACTTAATTCAAAGTTGGTACTGGCTCCGAGATAATAATATTCAAGATTACGCTCAGTGGACATTTGAAAATATACCTTCTGGAAATAATGATTTAATCCTGGAAATTACTGCTTTAGCTACTAACCGTTCTGGAGGAGGCAGAGGTTTCCCTGCGGATTTCCTACTCATCTATGAAGTTCCAGGCGGAAATGTTTTTATTACTCAAAAAGTTAGTCTACCCAATGTATCATCAGCAAATGATCCGGTGGGTTACACTTGTAGTGGTCAGGTTATTATCCCCAGATCAGATCTTCAGGGGGCCTCTGTTCTCTTTCTACGAACTGAGAGAATCTCTCCCCATACTAATCACCTAGCTTTTAACAAAGATAGTATTAAAATAATAGAAACTACAGCAGAAGAAAATTACCCTCCTTACCAGGGAAATCAATTACCTGATACCAATAATCAGAATGAGGCATTTTTAATTCAACCTGGTATTTATAATGGAAGTCTTGGTGGGCAAATATCAGGAGGACAACGGGACAATGAGGACTGGTATAGTATAAACCTTCAGGCGGGACAGATTATTA
>NZ_PFKO01000383.1:395-2857 GCF_002784285.1 Candidatus Infernicultor aquiphilus | reverse complement strand
TTTCTTCCAGCCTTTATATAATTTTTCTTTTATTTTCTCATCCATATTGGGGGAAAATTCTTTATCTACTTTCCATTTCTGAGCAATCTCCTCTTTGTCTTTCCAATAACCAACCGCTAAACCAGAAAGATAAGCCGCTCCTAAGGCAGTAGTCTCTATAACTTGAGGTCTCACCACCGGAACTCCTAAAATATCAGATTGGAATTGCATTAAGAAGTTGTCTCTTACTGCGCCTCCATCAACTTTTAATTTTTTCAAACCAATGCCTGAATCTTTCTGAATAATTTCCAGGACATCACGACTCTGATAGGCTATTGATTCTTCTGCTGCTCTAAGGATATGCTCCTTCTTTGCCCCTCGGGTTAACCCCACAATAGTTCCTCGAGCATACATATCCCAATAAGGAGCGCCAAGACCTACGAAAGCAGGAACTAAATAAACTCCGTTAGTATCTTTAACTTTCAAGGCATATTTTTCAATTTCTTCAGAGCTATTTATCATCCTAAGCTCGTCTCTTAACCACTGCACTACTGCACCAGCTATAAATATGCTTCCTTCTAAGGCATATTCCACCTTTCCGTTAACTCCCCAGGCAATAGTAGTCAAAAGACCATTCTTTGATGAGACGATTTTCCCTCCAGTATTCATCAATATAAAACAGCCAGTACCATAAGTATTTTTTGCCATACCTGGTTCGTAGCAGGCTTGCCCAAAAAGAGCGGCTTGCTGGTCTCCGGCATCTCCTGAAATTGGAATTTCGACTCCAAATATCTCTTTATCTGTATTTCCGTAAACATAACTCGAAGGTAAAGGTTGAGGGAGGATTGCTTTGGGGATATCCATCTCTTCTAATATCTCCTCATCCCAATCCAGCTGATGAATATTAAATATCATTGTTCGTGAAGCATTGGAATAATCTATTACATGGACTTTTCCTCCAGTTAAATTCCAAATAAGCCAGCTATCTACTGTTCCAAATAAAACTTCTCCTTTTTTAGCTCTTTCTCTTACTCCTTTTACATTATCCAAAATCCATTTAATCTTGGTACCGGAAAAATAGGCATCGACCACCAGCCCGGTCTTTTTTTGGATAATCTCTGCCAGCCCTTTCTTTTTTAGCTGGTCGCATATAGGGGCTGTCCTTCGGCATTGCCATACAATAGCGTTGTAAATCGGCTTACCGGTTTTTTTATCCCAAAGTATTGTTGTCTCTCTTTGATTAGTTATTCCAATAGAAACTATATCAACCGCAGTTAAGTTTGCTTTGCTTAAAGCATCCCTGGCAATTTCTATTTGAGAAGAGTATATCTCAGTGGGGTTATGTTCTACCCAACCAGGTTTCGGATAAATCTGTTTAAATTCTTTACTTGCCATACTTATTATTGAACCATTATGGTCGAATATGACTGCCCGAGAACTGGTAGTCCCCTGATCCAGAGCCATTATATATTTTCTCAACAATTACACCCTCATTTACTCGCTTATCATTTATTTAATATTAACATAATAGCATATTTTCAGAATAGACCATATTATACTTTAAATTGGCGAAATGGCTGGTTAATTCACCTTTTAAAATTTTAGAACTTTAGCCCCATCAGCAGGTATGGTTATATATATATCTGGGATAATTCCTGTTATTCTCTTATATTCCTTCTGAATGGTTTTTTTAAAAATATTTACCTTCTCTCTCTTTAATAGATTTACCGTGCAGCCTCCAAAACCAGCACCAGTCATCCGGGCCCCTAACACTCCTTCTTGCTTTAAAGCTAAGTCGACCAGGAGATCTAATTCCTCACAACTAACCTCATAATCCACCTTAAGACTCTGGTGTGATTCTATCATCAATTGACCAAATGTAATATAATCACCAGCTTCTATAGCTTTTTTACTAGCTTGCACCCTATCATTTTCCAAAATTACATGTCTTGCTCTTCGAGCAATAGTTTCGGGTAATTGCTCTTGATATTGCTTAAATTCCTCTATAGTAACATCTCTTAAAGCTTGAACTTTATGTCCGAACCTATGAGTAAAAAACTCAGTAGCTTTTTTACACTCTTCTCGTCTTTTATTGTACTCAGAATTAATTAAATCCCTCCGTATTTTTGAGTCACAAATTACTATCTGATAATTACTATCTCTAAAAGGGATTAGTTCATAATTATTAGTTCTGCAATCAATAAAGAGCACATTATCTTTCCGTCCCAATCGTGAGACATACTGATCCATAATTCCACAAGCTACTCCTACAAAATTATTCTCTGCTTGTTGACAGAGACGAGCCATTTTTACAGGTTCAATCTTTAATAAATTTAATTCAGCCATAGTTAAGGCAGTAACAATCTCCAGGGCAGCAGAAGAACTCAATCCTGCTTTCTGAGGAATATTACTGATAAAAATAATATTTGCTCCCTGTAAAATGTATCCGGTCTTCTGTATTTCATCAACTACACCCATCAAAT